>JASFTL010000351.1:0-4921 GCA_050053555.1 Desulfobacterales bacterium | reverse complement strand
ACAGGGCGCATTCTTTTTACCCTGGACGAACAGATCCCTTACCCGCGATGCGCCCACCCCGACAAACATCTCCACGAAATCCGAGCCGCTGATGCTAAAAAAGGGCACGCCGGCTTCACCCGCTATGGCCCTTGCCAAAAGGGTTTTTCCGCAGCCCGGCGGGCCAACCAGTAAAACGCCTTTGGGTATGCGGCCGCCCAATCGGGTGAACTTTTTAGGGTCTCTGAGAAACTCGACAATTTCGATCAATTCCTCTTTGGCCTCATCGATACCCGCAACGTCCTCGAAGGTCACTCTTTCAGATTGATCGGACATCAAACGGGCGCGACTTTTACCAAAAGAAAGAGCTTTACCACCGCCGGCCTGCATCTGGCGCATGAAAAAAATCCATACACCGATCAAAACGATCATCGGAAACCAGGAAACCAGAACCGACATATACCAGGGATTTTCAGAAGGCGGCTTGGCGTTGATCACAACGCCCTTTTGTCGAAGGATTTTTATCAGGTCCGTGTCCTGTGGAGCATAGACCTTGAAACGGCTGTTGTTAACATCGGTTACATAGAGCTCCTGGCCCTGGATAATGACATCCGCCACCCGTTCCTCTTCGACCATCGCCAGAAATTGGGTATAGCTGATCGAGGTCTCGGCCAGGTGTTGTTTGCTGAAAAGCTGATAGAGCATGACCATCATCAAGGTGATGACAAGCCATAATGCCAAATTTTTATAAAATGGATTCAAATACAATTACCTCCTGCCCACACAAATAATGAAGATCGTTGATTGAATATTTAAGGTAATCTATCATTCTGATTGTCAGTTTTTCGTTTTGGTATTAAATTTCATAATTTGTGGTAATAATTGCCATTTTCACCAACTGCTGAAAACGGCCAGCAATGAATATACAATTCGGATGTTTTCTTAAATGTTCAATATTCAATCTAAAATGGTCAATCATTCTGCAATGGTCAATCATTTGTGACAGTATCCTGTATCTTTGCCTAAATATCAAGTATTAAACGCTGACCCAGCCTGCAAGCTTATTCACTCACCTGTAGCCCTACGTGAAATTAATCATCATCGCGCTTTAAGCAAGCGAAAGTTCAGCTTTCAATATCCGTCGGGTTTGGGTGCTTATTCTCACTGCATTATCCAGTCGATGACCCGCAACCCAGATGATTTTATTGCGGCTCAGCACAATCGGACATTTGGCCCGTTCGATGCGAGATATTTTATGATCAATAAAGAATTTTTTTAACTTCTGGTTACCGTTCGAGCCCAGCGGCCAAAAACGGTCACCCGGCCGAAAGTTCCGGATAATAAGCGGAAACCGTATCTTATCCATATCAAAAAAGGCGATTCGATGTCCGGATAGCTGCAAATCAAGCATTTGCGATTTAGGAATTTCGCTGAAGCTGATATGCATCTCGGCTTCTCTAAGAAAGATTTTTCCGGGTCCTGGAAGCGAGTATCGGTAATCGGGCGTCGCCGGTAGAAAAGAAGTCCCGGCAAGGCGTCTGAGGTTTCTGTCTTGTTTGCATATCGAAAGAACCTCATGATCCCGCTGAATTCGAATGCGGTCAGGCAGATCAAGTAGGCCAGATGTCGGACCGATTTGAGCCAGTTGACATACACGCTCAACATGGGCAAAAGCAATGCGCCGCAAGTTTCCTTTTGCCGATCGGATGGCCTTACGGATTAAGCGTCTTCTAACAGCGATCGGCTGTTGATTCAGCTCCGAAATAGAAAGCCCCAGCTCTTTTTTTCGTTTATAAACGATCGTTTTTTTATAAATCGGGTGAATGAGGCCTTCAATCCACTCTTCTTCAGCGCCCACAATAGCGCTTAACCTGTTAAGCGAATCGATTAATTTCGGATTATATTCGCTTTTTAATTCGGGTAGGAGCCGCGCGCGAATTTTATTCCGGTGGTATTTCAAATCCCAGTTCGAAGAATCCGTAACATAATCTAAGTTTTTCGCTGCCATGTAATCCATTATTTCTGACCGCCTCAGGTGTATAAGGGGCCGCACAATTTTTTTATCACGTACCGGGGATATTCCGGACAGTCCCAGCAGACCGCTTCCACGCATAAGATTCATCAAGACCAGTTCTGCATTATCATCACCATGATGCCCAAGCGCAATTTTGCTATATCCGTATTTAGCCGCAATAGAGGCGTAGAAACCGTAACGTAACTGTCTGGCCGCATCTTCAAGGGACAAACGGTGTTGCTCTTGATATCGGCGGACATTTTCTCGGCCAACATAAAAGGGCAATTCAAGACGTTTTGCAAGAGAAGCCACAAATGTTTCGTCACGATCGGATTCGCTTTGGCGAAGGCAATGATTCAGGTGAGCAATAGCCAATCGGAGGGCATACTTTGGAGCAAATGTGATCAGGATATCGGCCAGGGCAACAGAGTCCGCCCCACCGGATACCGCAATCAACACGGCATCTCCGTTTTGAAACATGCGATGGGTGCGAAGCGTTTGATCAACCGTTCGATGGATCTTTTTTTCAATGTGGGAAGCCTCAAGACCGTTTTGTTTGGTATTCATACAGACACTATTATCAGAACCCATCTCAATTCGCCGACGGCGAACGAGCGCCCCACGACCCGCCAATATTCACAGCGGATTGCCCTATCCATATATGCGGCATTTCACATCCGTTTATGGGGATGCAACCACCTATTTTTGAGATTAGCTTCTATAAATATTTGTGGTGGACATTATGGAAATTGTCCGCCTGTCGGCATAACTAACTGGAAACTCCTGATATCTTAATGTTTATTTAAGATAGCGCCGATAAAAAGTCAATAATAATCACGGCAAGCTGCGCTTTGGGGTCCCGCCCGTGGCGGTTCGGGTGTCAATCTTTAGCCCGCCGGGCTTACCTGGTTTCAGGCAAATAGCTTATAGCTGGTTGCTCATCGTTCACAGGCTTGGAGGCTTGAAAGCTGGGAAGCTATAAGGCCCGCGATTTTTTGATTCCTTTGAGCTTTCAGCTTTGAGCTAATTCCTGACACCTGAACACTGACACCTTTGATTTGCACCTGAAATCCGTTTGTGCGGGATGTAATTTTTGGGGTTGAAAAATACGACCAATAAAGTATGCTAGGTCCGGTTGTGCTAGGTGGGGAGCTAGCGGTGCCCTGTTCCTGAAATCCGCTTACGCGGGGCTGAATTCCCCCTCTAGGGTCTTAAACGTAGAAAGTCGTAGCACATTTTGATCGGACGCCACGCAACAGACGGTCACGAACCTCGTCAGGTCCGGAAGGAAGCAGCGATAAGTGATGCGGTCTGTGTCGTGGGCCGATTCCGGTCTAGTCCATGGGTTACACTCTCCACAAAAGATTCGAAAGGGGGTGCACAACCATTTTTTTCTTTCAATACAAGCAACCTCAATAATCCATCTCCCTGGATGCTTTCCCCAAAATAGCTGCGCATGCAAGCCGGTTTGCCCGTGAGGCCACCTCCGGCGGATGAAGCCCGCTGAAATCGGAAAAATGCCTGTTTGTCAAGAATTTCAATCAATGATAGACTAACATAAAAAACAAAAATTAGCATGATTGCCAATAATAGTGCCGTTCAACCTCACTTGAAGTGTCACTTTTTCAGTCAAACAGAATGGAAATTGATTCGTCACTGGTAAAAGCATTATCGAAAACAGAAAAAAGCATCAATAATGCGGGTAAACCCTTGCATTTTTAAGCATAAAACCTTGTTAATACCTTCTTGACAACGTTTCAAAGTGTCTTACTTTTCAGGTCATTAATATTCCATACCCTAAATATTTGGAGAAAAAACCGGCGTATGTCAGAAAAAAAGAAAATCAAAATCAATGTTGATTCTGAAGAAACAACAGAAAATGAAAATACGATAAAACCGGCCTCCGTCAAAGATGATGATCAAGAACAGAAACGTGAAACAGTCAAAAAAGGCCGCGCCGATGATGAAAAACCGCTGAAGGAATTGGAAGCTAAGCTTGAAGCCAAAGAGGAAGAGGCCAAAGAAACATACGATCGACTTCTGAGGGTTTCGGCTGATTTTGACAATTATAAAAAACGCTCGGCCCGTGAAATGGAGGAATTCAGGAAGTACGCCAATCAATCCTTGCTCAAGGAGATGCTGTCGGTCGTCGATAATTTAGAGTTGGCTATCAGCTCTTCGAACGACAAGAAAAAATCCGATGAGCACTTAATTGAAGGTTTGAACCTGACCCTCAATGAAATATTGCGGGTATTTGAAAAATTTAATGTTAAACCCGTAGAGGCGAAGGGCAAGGCATTCGATCCTGCATTCCATGAAGCTGTCATGCGGGAAGAAACGGATGATTTTCCTGAAAACACTGTGGTTAGCGAGTTTCAAAAAGGGTACCTGATCCATGACAGACTTCTGCGGCCGGCCATGGTCGTGGTTGCTGTGCCAAAAACAACGCAAAAAGATAAAAAAACCTGAGACAAAAGGCTAAAGAATACATAATTTTTATGGCTTAGAAGATTGGGAAAGCTAAGGAGGTAATCAGATATGGCTAAGGTTATTGGAATAGATCTCGGCACGACGAACTCATGCGTAGCGATAATGGAAGGTGGCGACGCTAAGGTGATCACAAATCCGGAAGGGGGTCGCACAACACCATCAATTGTTGCTATCTCAGAGAGTGGCGAGAGGTTAGTGGGCCAGATCGCAAAACGGCAGGCAATCACAAATCCGGAAAATACGGTTTTCGGAGTCAAACGCCTCATCGGTCGCAAGTTCAAATCAAAAGAAGTCCAAAATGACGTTAAGATTCTGCCTTACAAGATCGAGGAAGCATCTAATGGCGATATCCGCATCAACATGAAAGGCAAAAAGCATAGCCCGGCGGAGATATCCTCTTTTGTGCTGGCCGACATCAAACATTCTGCTGAAGAATAT
>JASFTL010000350.1:0-4923 GCA_050053555.1 Desulfobacterales bacterium | reverse complement strand
TTAAATGCTTGCAATCTTTGGCAACCCTGAAAGGAAATCTTTGGCATCGCTTTCACTGACCCGTTGCATATTTTCCCCGCAGCATACGAGATCGCCATCACCGCCCTGAACCACGGCGACAACATTACCGCAAATTTCGCATCTATAGGCTTCTCCTTTTTTGGCCATCGGTTACCTCCTCATTATTCAAAGTTTTGCAGTTAAACCCTTGTTTAAGCTTTATATATGCGGCCCAATATTACAATGCAGAATAACCCTTACATCGGTTGATTTTTTTATGTATTTTATTTGTATTTTGCAAATCCATCATGGTGACTCGGCTTCATTCCGGCTGTTCACCAGCAGGCCCAACCCGTTTCTGCAAATTACTTACTTTTGAACCTTTGAAGGCCCGAATCGGTGGTTTGCGGGGCGGTTCACGGTCCGGATCTTTGGGCGGCGGCTCTTTGACCGGCGGCTCTTTGACCGGCGGCTCTGCGGGCGGCGGCGGTTCCGGCGGATACTCCGGTTCTTTGACCGGCGGCTTTTTGGGCCGGTCGGGCGGCTCCTCTACCGGTGGTTTATCCTGTAATTTGATTTCATTCACCGAATCGTTGTTTTTTTGAAATTCGATCATTGTTCGATATTCAATGTTTTTAAACACAAACTGGTTTAAGGTCGCAGGACCTCCGGTCCATGGCGAACTTTCAGCTCGTTGCGCACACGTTTGGCCCCGCCCTCATAAGCGTTTTCGGTGGCCACCCGCCGCTCTCTCAGGGTATCGACGACGCCGACAAGGGTGGCGATCCCATCGGCTACTTTAACGGAGATGGTTTTGGCATCAACAAACGGACTCCACCACAGCTCATCCTCAATATTTTTCTGGATCTCCCAGTCATCTTTAGGCGTCCACGTATGATTCACGCTAAGATTGTTTAACACCATCGTCACCCCTTTTACGCGGGAAACGACATCGTCGGCCAGCGATTTTTCAAAATCGGAATACACCATACCGCTGAGCCGTGCGGCGCGGTTTCGTACCGTAACGGAAATTTCATGCTGGTAAAGATTCGGGTTTCGTAGCAGGGCGACACGTACCCGCCGGGCAGTCTCAGCATCAACATCGGGCATCGGGCTGGTGTGGGGCCCGATTCCCGGCCGCACCTTGATCCTGTTGTTCACCAACCAGACGCCGCGGGTATTTCGGGCATCCTGCTCCGCCACCCGTTTGGCCTTGAGGTTATCGACCTTGCCGGTGAGGGTCACAACGCCATTGTCGACTCCGATTCCAATGCCAACGCGTGATATTCTCGGGTCATACGCAAAAGCATCCTTTAGCGCCTGCTTTACTTCTTCGTTTGATTTTATCGGATAATTTTCGGTTGCGCGGCGCATCTCCCTTGATCTGGACCAATCCACTTTGAGGTCTTTGTCCTCCACGGATGTTACGCCGGCCACCCAAGCACTTCTATATGCGCGTGTCTTTTCCGCAAGACTCCCCACGGTTCCGCTTAAAATAACGTTTCCCCGCAATACTTTTATGTCAATCAGCACATCGTCAACCCAAACATCATAGGCCAGGCGCCGCTCGATTTCAGCCTTGATTTCAGCATCCGGTCGACTGGATTTTTGCGAAACTGCGATGTCGGATTTCACCTTTTTAACACCGATTACCTCTTTTGCAACCAGTTTGCAGAGCTGTTCTTCCTGCCAGGAGTCAACCATACCGGTCAGTAGGACCGAACCGTTTTTTACGTTCACATTGATATCAAACACGTCAGTGGCGGGGTCATCCAGTAAGGCCTGTTCGACGTCTGCACGAATTTGCGCATCTGTCCGAATAATCGCCAGAACCTCGGTAAGGTTGATAATCGAACGCACACCCTTTATGGTTGCTGCAATTTCGGCCGCTCTTTCCCGACTCAACAGATTTTTGACAGGTCCACTCAGAGTGACAATTCCGTTTTCGGTACGCACGTCAATCAGGTGGGCCGGCACACCTTCATCAATTTGCAATTGCCTATCGACCGCCAATGTGATGTCAATATCTTTGATATCTCCTATTTCTGTGGCGAAAAGCGGAGATATGATCACTAACAAAAGAATGAATAGTAAACTCAAAATCCGATTTGATTTGTACGTCCCTAGATGAGTTTGTAATTGACAAAATCTCATTTGATATCTCCTTTTAACTTTCACCCAATTCTTTTTCGATGACTCTGTGGACCACCTTTTTCTGCAGTTTTTCAAGCTCTGGGCTGATTTCAACCGGAAATTGCCCGGGATTTTCAATGGCCTTAATATCCTCGCCGAGCTTGCTGAATTCATCTTCAAGATGTTGTCGGATATCATCCAAAGATTCCGGTGGCTGTAATCTTTTTCCATTTTTCATTACCGGTTTCAGCAGAATTTCACCTTCGATATTCTCATCTCGCAGGCCGATGATGTCCTTTTCAAGGTGGTGATCGTTTTTTATGCGAAAAACCTGTTTTTCAGCCACCAGGGTTTTTTTGCCCGAACTGAGTTTCAGAACCGGCCTTTCGTCGTATTGAACCAGCTTGTAAGCGATATCCGTATATGGGCTGTCGGCAGAGACTCCCATCTTGGTGCCGACGCCAAAGGCATCGATTTCGGCACCCTTTGCCAGGGTGTCTGCAATCTTAAATTCGTCGTAGCCGCCGCTGGCAAAAATCTTTACATTTTCAAAACCCGCTTTGTCCATCAATTCCCTGACCTGCTTGCTGAGCTGCGTCATGTCACCGCTGTCCAGGCGCACGCCTTTCAATTCCTGGCCTCTTTGCGCCATCTCTCTGCCCACTTCAACAGCTTTTTCGGCGCCTGTCACCGTATCATAAGTATCGATCAGCAAGACGGTTTTGTTTCCAAAAGCGTCGGCAAATGCCCGAAAAGCATCGATTTCTTCTTTAAAGCTGGTGATAAAGGAATGGGCCATGGTGCCGGACACGGGAATTTGATATATTTTTCCGGCCAGCACATTACTGGTGCTGGCCAGACCGGCAATGTAACCGACGCGGGCCACTTTCAGTCCGGCATCGATTCCCTGGGTGCGGCGTAAAGAGAAATCGACTACCTTGCGGCCTGAGGCGGCATGCACGCAGCGCGACACCTTGGTTGCAATCGTAACCTGCAAATTGATGGCATTGATCACAAAACTCTCCATCAACTGCCCTTCGATAATCGGGGCGGTCACTTCCAGCACGGGCTCATCTCTAAAAAACAAATTCCCCTCGGGAATGGCATGGACATCGCCGCCAAATCGCAGATTGCCCAGAAAATGCAAGAAATCTTTCGAAAAAAAGCCGGTGGACTCCAGATAGTCCAGATCGTCCTGTGAATAGTGAAACTGTTCCAGGTAATCGAGTACGCTTTCCAGGCCGGCACTGATAAAATAGCCGCGATGCGGCGGATAATCCCGGATGAAAAGACTGAAGGTCGCCGGGGCAAACATCTCGGATTGAAAATAAGCTTCCGCCATGGTGAATTCATAAAGGTCGGTCAGCAATTCCAGTTTTTGCTTTTTATCCATCGTCACATGTGCAGCCATTGCACTGCCTTGTATTTGTTTTGTCTTGCTGCGAGTAAACGGCCGGCTTTAAGATGAGAAACGGCCGCCCAAACCAATATGCCGGACCAGCATCACAGCGGTGATGATCCAATTCTGCCATACGAAATTCATGCCGCCGGTTATTAACTAAATTAAACGGCAAAGCGCTGCCGGTAAATAAGGGTTATCCGGTATTTTCAGAGAGGCTTGAATGTATTTTGGCAGGTGTTGTCGTTTACGCGCCGGGTTCAAAAAAACTCTTTTCTGAACGGGTGCAAAGAATGTCAGACAAAAACGCTTTTATTAAAAATAAATTAATTGTTTACATCAAATTAAAAAATTTTTATAAAAAATAAAAAGACCTCTCCATTTTTAAGTTTGAAATACTTCTTCAGATGAAAATTGCGGCAACGACGAACCCGATTGGAGGAAAATCCGCATGGGACAGGCGCAAAAAATCATCATTGCCGAAGATCACAGATTGTTTCGGGAGGGAATAAAAGCACTTCTCGAAAACAACCCTGAGCTTGAAATCGTCTGTGAGGCCGGCGACGGCTTAGAGGCCATTCGCTGCGCTCGGAAGCACAAGGCCGATCTTATGATTCTGGATCTATCCATGCCGAAACTGGGCGGAATTTCGGCCATCAAGGAAATTAAAAGACAATTTTCGGATATAAAAATTTTGGTGCTGACCATTCATCAATCCGATCAATATGTTTTGGAAACATTTGAAGCCGGAGCTGATGGCTACTGTCTGAAAGATGCCGGTCGCAATGAGTTGCGGATGGCGATAGACAGCGTGTTAGCCGGCAATACCTACCTCAGCCCGGGAATTTCAGAGCAGGTCATGGAGGGCTACATCCAGGGTAGAAAAAAGCTGAAAACCGAAACCACCTGGGATACTATCACGCAGCGCGAACGGGAAGTGCTGAAACTATTGGGCGAAGGATATCAAAATAAAGAAATTGCCGATCTGCTGCATATAAGTGTTAAAACCGTTGAAAAGCATCGCGCCAACATCATGGGCAAGCTCGATCTTCACAACGCCGCCGCCTTGACCGCCTATGCCATTGAGAAAGGTTTGGTAACCAAGAAATTCTGAATTGCGCCAACGATGAGCTTTCGTTTCAGAATTGGATACCAGGTCTTTTTTTTCTGATTACAGGATTAACCGTATTTACTGCTCCGGGTTTTTGCAATATCAATAACAGCAAGGACCTAAGGAGCAAAACAGTGTCAGAGATAAAATCCGAAAGTGCATTCAGCTTTCCGGCTGTTGACAAATCCAATCATCAATACCTCCTCGCCGTAAAAGACTACAATAACCGGGCGCTCGCCTGCTGCCGGCAAAATGATTTAAAATGCGCCATCGAAAATTA
>JASFTL010000349.1:0-4927 GCA_050053555.1 Desulfobacterales bacterium | reverse complement strand
CGAGGACGACGACGAGTACGAAAGAAGCGTTGCCTGGCCTCGTACTCGTCCTCGATAATCGTTTTTTAAGACTGCTTCTGGAGCCATTTAATGGCTTTATTGAGGATCAACTGATAGATATCATTCTGGGAAACCGGATGGGTCTTGGGTACCCGGAAGGAATGATCACCGCCATCGATCACTTCAAGATCCCAGGGAGCCTGCAGGCGATCTAATACAGCCTTTAAGCTGTTCAGGTCACAGAGCGTATCGCGCGTGCCGGCAACAAAAAGCATCGGAATCGAAATCTGATACAGATGTTCATCGCGCAGCTGATCCTTTTTTCCCGGCGCATGCAGGGGATAACCCAGAAAAATCAATTTCTTCACCGGAAGCAGCCCATCGGCCACCATCTGGGAGGCAACGCGCCCGCCCATGGATTTGCCGCATGCGAAAATCGTTTCAGTGCCGAATTCGGGATGGGCGTTCAAAAAGCGATAAACACATTGCCATGTTTGAACCAGTTTGGACTGGGAATCGGGTGCCTTCTTTCCCTTTTCCTTATATAGGAAATTAAAGCGCAATGTCAGATATCCCGAATTGGAAAGCTCACTGGACATAAATTTGATCAGCGGGTTGTTCATATCATTGGCGGCACCGTGGGCAAAAATGATTCCAACGGTTTTTTGGGGCTGATAGTCCTCGGGTGCAGAAAGGACCCCCGAGACGCTCTCAGCGTTTCCAACCGGAATTGAAACATTGTGAATTATCATATTCGACTCCAACCTAAGTGAGCGTTTCAAATTTAAAAGAAAGTTTACTTATTATTTTTTTCTAAATTTTTAAAAAATGTGACCAACGCTTTCGAAAATCCGGCAAACTCCGCCATAATGCCCCCTGTTGTCAATGTTGTTTATAACGAATTATGTCTATCAATGCTTTGCGCCAGCCGTCAAGCCGGAAGATGCAGGGTTTCTGAGGCGCCGGTTTGTTCATGCTTGATAAACAAATAGTTTCCATCAAAAATGCGGGATTCGTAGAATCGACCAACTGATTTCAACACGGAGATCGCAGAGATCCAACTTAAAAATCGTACTCGGAAAAATTTTTTTATACTTTTCTCTGTGTGCTCCCTGCCCTGTTTAATGCAGCCGAAGGCTGCCCTCCTGCAAAAGATTCAACAGGGTGAATGATCTCAGTGGTGAATAAATTAAAAAGGAATTGCTCGTGAATGAGTTTAAAATAAGGCGGCTGATATCCGGCGGGTTGATTACCAATTACTTTTGTGCGTCCCGCTGTCGCCATTGCCTTTACAATTGCAGTCCGTCTTGGGAAAAAGAATATATACCTTTCTCCAAGGTTCAGGGGGTTATCGAAGCAGCGCGCCGGACCGGAATCGGGATCTTTCCCTGGATTTCAGATTTTATTGCGGATCTATCCGAGCTGGATGCGGCCGGCACCCACTCATTAAAGGAATTTGAAGAGCGATTCGGGGGGAATTATATCACCCGTCTGCTTCAGCGCTACTGGATCCATATGGGCGGCCGGGCACTGGAAACATATCGGCCCTATTTGGCACAAAAATCCGTTCGGGAAATCTGCAATGCAGACAGCGGTGGGTGTGCCGCCGAATTATTAAACACCCGACATTTTCATCTGGATCTATTTGGAAACTACATTCCGGGACTTTGTTCCGGACTTTCAATTAAAAGAGAAGATCTAGCAAGAGCAATTTCTGCAGACCGATACCCGGTTTTAACCACATTATTTCATGACGGAATCCGCGGTATTTTAAAAATGGCGCAGGCACAATTTGATTACACCCCCGCCAAAGACCGCTATATCAGCAAGTGCGACCTGTGTACCGAAATCCGAACATTCTTCGTCAAAAATGATTTCGGCGGCTCCGCCGAACTAAATCCTAAAGAGTTTTACCACCATAAATAAATGAAATCTTCGGACAAGATTAATTTTTAAAATAGTAGATTTTGTTCGAGGGCAAGGCGCGGTTCGGTTCAAAAGCGGAGCGTACACAATAGTAAGTGAGCATTTTGAACCGGTTCGATGCACTCCTTAATATTCAAAAAAATGGATGTGTAATCCCGTTTTCCCGGGGCAGCACAGCCATCGGACAAAATATGCAATTTTGGCATGTACCCGGCGTACCTGAAGTACGTCGAGGGCTAAAACCCGCGGAGAACATGGCTCATCGGAAAAACAGCTAATTATGGATGCCAGTTTGGACGGCTTCCCAGCCTAGTAGTGCCAGCTTGCGGGCCACTCCGCCTCCGTAATTTCCGAATTCGGCCGTTTTTCTGATGACCCGATGACAGGGAATAACAAATGAGACCGGATTGCTGCCAACCGCATTGCCGACGGCGCGAGAGGCTTTAGGCATTCCAATGTGCGCCGCAACATCCTCATAGGAAACAACAGCACCCATCGGAATGTTGATCAGCGCCTCCCAAACTTTGATTTGAAAATTAGTACCACATAATATCAGATGAAGCGGCGTCGAATTTTGTCCCTGTGACGGGTCGAAAATTTTTTTGACCAGCGATCGGGTCTCATCCGGATTCTCGATCAATTCGGCATTTTGCCATCGATGCTTAAGGCTGGTGAAAACTGACCGCCGATCATCGTTTTGAACGAAGCTTAAGCCACAAATACCTCGATCGGTTTTCGCCAGCATACATTCACCGAACGGGGTGGCATGATAGCCATAGGCAATTTCAAGGCCCTCGCCTCTGGCTTTGTATTCTCCCGGCGTTACCGCCTCACAGGTGACAAATAAATCATGCAGCCGACCGGGGCTGGTCAGGCCTGATTCGTAGGTAACGTCTAATAGATTGATCGATTTTTCCAGTAGGGTTTTGGCATACTCCTTGGTTAAAAATTGCAGAAACCGTTTCGGGCTGATACCCACCCAGCGGCTGAAAAGACGCTGAAAATGGTATTCACTCACGTGAATATGTTGGGCAATATCCTTTAAACTCGGCTGTGAATGAAAGTTTTCGGCAAGAAACTGGATGGCTTTCTCGATCCGCTCATAATCAATCGCGGCCTGAGAAAATGCTCCCGCTGTCATTATATTTTCTCCTGTTTTAATTCTGATTAATTATAAGCAAAATGAATAACTTCGCCACCCGATTCTTGCTATATTTGATTTCTGCGCCAACTATCTTTTTTTATGAATTTATGGCAAGAGGATGATAGAATCCCATCTCAGAAATAGCCTGCAAAATTTGGTCCTGAAATGATAATAGAAGTTATCTCAAAAATAGTAGATTACGTCTCCCGCTTATTCGCGGGATTTCACGCCCGATCTTAATAAATTAAGGTGTTCATCAAAGCAAGGCGAAAACCGATTCAATAGCGGAGCATACACGCTAGTATTTGCGCATTTTGAATCGGTTTTATGCACTCCTTATTCTTCATAAAAATTAGGTGTGTAATCCATTTGTCCTGGATAACACAGCCATTGGGCGTTAGATGCATTTTTGAGATAACTTTTAGTTGACGACCTTGACGACAACCAGCGTCACATCATCTTCAGGAATAACATCATGGCGGAAACGATTCAACGCATCAATGATGGCCGCAACGATTTGTTTTGCGCTGCCTTCAGCATATTGGCGGATAATTTCAAAAAGCGATTCCTTGCCAAATATTTCTCCCTTGGCGTTATGCGCTTCCCAGATACCGTCCGTGCCGAAGACAATGATTTGACCTTTGGTTAATCCCCGCTTTTGTTTTTCCTCGTATTGCCAGCTTTCATCGACCCCCAGAGCCATGCCGGGGCCTCTTAGCTCCTCAAATTTGCTCGCTGCCGGATCGTAAAAAATAGCGGGTTCATGTCCGGCCCTCACCCAACGAATCCTCTGGCTGTGGGTATCGATCTCGCTGCAAAAAAGAGTCATGAATCTGCCGGACTCTTCCACGTCTCGGGTTAACTGCCGGTTTACGTCCGATACGATTTGAGCGATATTTCCCGATATTAAAGCCCGTTGCCGCAGTGAAGATCGCGCAGAGGCCATCAAAAGGGCCGCAGAAATTCCATGCCCGGAAACATCACCCACGACGATGCCGATTTTACCCTGATGCGCATCGCTCATTTCCAGATAATCATAGTAATCACCACCGGTGCGTTCACAGTAAATGCTCTGACCTGCAATATCCAATCCGGCAACTTCGGGATCCGCTTTCGGCAAAAAATTTTGCTGGACTTCCTTTGCCAGTTCAAGGGATTGGCGCATTTTATCACGCTCCTTGAGGCCAGCGGTCATTTCGTTGATTACATCTCCGGTATAGCCAATTTCGTCATTGGAAGTGACTTTGACCCTTTGATCGAAATCTCCATCACGGACCCTTTTCAGAACACGAATAATTTCTTTTACGGGGCGGGTGAAATTGCCGCTTACCAGCATGGTCAATCCAATGCCGACGCTGACACCAAAAATGGCGTTGGTCAGAAGCGCCGGTCTCAATAAGTCTAAGAGTTGGGATGGATCCGCCTGGGCTCGATAGGTGCCTCGTACAATGGCAATAAGGGCTAAAAAAGGGATCAGGTTACAGGCGAAAATAAGGGCGACCAGCCGAGTGCCAATGCGAATGCGAAGTGTTTTAGGAGTTACATAGAGTCCGCCATTTGGGAAAAAGTGGGGTACCATCATCTTTTGCAGCACATACTCAAGGATGAAAAATGCTGCTGTTACGGTGCCCAGACCGATTAACAGGTTCTGGACGAGGGCGCGGCCGATGATCATCTCTCCGGCTTTGTAAGAATAGAAAGAGATGGGATAGACCGCCGCCGCTGCAAGCCATAACAGTAAATCAATTGCAATCATAAAAAAGGGTTCGTTTAACAGCCTTTGTCGGGCTTTGCGTGCAATCTCCCGAGGAACTGACTGCTGGCGGTACAAAAAATCCAGGTAACGTCGAATCGGTC
>JASFTL010000348.1:0-4930 GCA_050053555.1 Desulfobacterales bacterium | reverse complement strand
TAGGTATTTCAAAAATATTTCAAACTTGCGATGCTAAATCCAATGATAATTTGAGGGCCAATATCGGTCCTAAAAACCAAAGGAGGGAAAAAAATGAAGGTTTTCGCTTTCATCAAAAAAGGTTGGGCGGTAACATCAATCATGGTGTTGACCATGGTCATTATGATGGCTTTCGGCCATGCGGTACAGGCTGAACCGATTAAAATCGGGCTCATGGCGCCATTGACCGGACCGGCTGCCGCCGATGGCCTATCTGTTAAGCAGTCCTGTGAAATGCTGGTCGAGAACATAAATGCAGCCGGCGGTATCAATGGCAACAAAATCGAACTGCTGGTTTACGATGACCAGTTTGATGCCAAGCAGGCCGTAACCGTCGCCCATAAGATGATTGAAGGTGACAAAGTCGTGGCAGGTGTCTCCGGCTCTTATTCTTTTACGAGTCGTGCGGCTGCTCAAGTATTTCAGGAAAATAAGGTGCCTTTTGCTGTGGGTTACGCCGTTCATCCCGCGGTTACCGCAGGTGGACCCTATGTTTTCAGGGTAACGATTTTGGGCCACGTCCAGGGCAAGGCCGGTGGATACGCTGCGGCTAAGCTGATGGGGGTCAAGACGGTCTCCATGCTGATTCAGGACAACGATTTTGGGCAATCTCTGGCTAAAGGTTTTCGGATGTACGCCGAAAAAATGGGGGTTAAAATCATTTCGGCCGATAAGTTCAAAATGGGCGAAAAGGAGTTCTCGCCTGTCCTGACAAAAATCAAAAAACTCAACCCCGATCTCATTTACAATACCGCTTATCCCCATGACGGCGCTCTTATTCTCAAGCAAGCCGCCGATCTGGGGATTAAAGCCAGACAGATGGGCTCGGAAGGCCTGGATAGCACGATCGGCTTTTTAGAAGTGGCAGGTAAGGCAGCCGATGGAATTGTTATTACCACCAACCTGGATCGGGACTCCAAGATACCGATCACCCGGAAATATCTGGATGACTATGAAAAGAAATATGGGGTCGCTCCAGACATGACCGGTGCTTCGACCTACGACGCCCTGCTGATGATCATTGATGCAATCAAAAAGGTTGGAACCGATTCTGAAAAAATCATTCAGGCATTTCGAACCATGAAGGGCTGGCAGGGGGTAACCGGTAAGATCAAAGAATTTACACCCGAAGGAGAAGTTATAAAAGATGTGGAACTTCAGGTCGTCAAAGACGGAAAGTTCCGACGTTTCGACGTCATCAGTGATCCAAAAATATTGCAGCCATAAAACTTGATCCTGCTCCGAGGGACCCGCTGGGCCCCTCGGAGCAGCTGCATCAGCCATATCGCCATCATGCTTGTTTTGGGATAAGATCACATGCTTCAGCAGGTCATCAATGGCATCATTACCGGAAGTTTGTACGCGCTTATCGCAGTCGGATTGACGATGGTCTATGGAATACTCCGTATTCTTCACATCGCTCACGCGGCCGTGTTCGTATCCGGAGCCTATCTCGGTCTGGTCGTTTACACCTACACGCAAAGCCTGATTCTTGCCTTATTCATGGCCGCTGTAGGGTGCACTATTCTGGGCTGGTTGATCCAGCGCTTTTTGTATACCCCCCTTTTGACAGAAGCGCGCATCGTTCCCCTCATCGCTTCAGTCGGCCTTTTTATATTCTGTGAGGATTTGTTCCGGCTTTTGGGAGGCCCGTATATTCACGCTTTCAAAGTCGATCTGTGGTTCGACAAGCTTATTTTTTTCGACACCGTTGTAACCGCCCATCAGCTTTTGATTGTTCTTGCCACCGGCGCATGTCTGTTGTCCGTCTACTTTTTAATTAACCGCACAAAACTTGGTCTTGCCTGGCAAGCCACCGCGCAGGATATGGACACTGCAAAGGCCATGGGTGTCAATATCAAACAGGTGATTAATTTTAACTTTATTATCGCTTCATCTATCGCTGCCATCGCCGGCGTTCTGACAGCCATAAACTATAATTCGGTGTTGCCGACCATGGGTTCTGTACCGGCTTACAAGATGTTCGCTATTGTTGTGTTGGGCGGGCTGGGTTCGATCCCGGGAACGATCGCTGCCAGTTTGATTATCGGGATGGCCGAAACCATCATGTCAGCCTACTTCGGCTTTATCATGCCCCGCGATGCAATTGCTTTTTCTGCAATGATTTTAATTCTGATCTTTCGACCCCAAGGTCTTTTTGGAAAGGGGGTTTAAGCGTATATGAGCTTGGGATACTTTACCACTGTTGGTACGATTGTTGGTATCTATATTATACTGACGCTGTCTCTCAATATTATATCCGGTTATGCCGGCCAGGCCTCTTTGGGCCATGCGGCCTTTTTCGGTATCGGTGCTTACACTTCAGCCCTTTTAACCCTTAATCTGGGGATTTCTTTTTGGCTGGCCTTACCGTCGGCCATGATAATTGCGGGAATTATCGGCGCGGGGGTTGGAATCATCTCTTTGAGGATCAAAGGGGACTTTTTAGCGGTAACCACCATTGGCATTAATTTCGTTATTGTATCGATTTTCCAGTACTCCGACTTCTTCGGAGGGGCATATGGCATCATGGGTATCCAATATCCCATGTTTTTGGGTCTTAAAATCAGCAAGCTTTACTATCTCATTCTTGTTGCCTTTTTCGTGTTTGTGACGGCGCTTTTTTGTTTTTTGATATCCAAATCCTGGATCGGATTAGCCTTAGAGACGATCAGAGAAGACGAGGACGCCGCTGAGGCCTCGGGCATCAATTGCGCTAAATTTAAGATACTTGCATTTGCGTTGGGATGTGCTTTTGCAGGATTGGCCGGTGTCTTGTACGCGCATTTCATGCGCTTTATTACGCCAAACGACTTCACATTTCCGGTCTCAATTACGATCGTGGCCATGATGGTTGTGGGCGGGATCGGGACAATCCGGGGTCCGATCCTAGGCGCCTTGTTGATGGCGGCGCTGCCGGAACTGCTGCGACCGCTGGCGAATTACCGCCTGCTATTTTACGGTGGCTTGATTGTTTTCATGACCCGTTTTCAACCCCAGGGCCTGTTCGGTGAAAATGCGTTTATCATCGACAAACTATTCGGCCAAAACCTAAAAGCCATCTTTTCCAAAAGAAATAGAGCGATTAGAGAAGAAACATGACTCCGATTCTTCAAATAGAGAACCTGAGCAAGTCTTTTGGCGGTGTCAAAGCGCTGCAGACCGTCAGTCTGAATGTCGGTCATAATGAAATCCTGGGACTCATCGGACCCAACGGAGCCGGAAAAACCACTTTATTTAATTGTGTGTGCGGCGTTTTTCCATTTGAAAGCGGCCGGATTCTGCTGGAAGACAAAGATATTACACGACAGCCCACACACCGCATTGCCCGTTTGGGAATTGGCCGAACCTTTCAGATTGTAAAACCGTTTAAGAATCTAAGCCTGGAGCGCAATATTCTGGCCTCCTTAGGCAAGGAGCGCACAAAAGGTTTATCTCCCATTATGTTTGGAACAGGTTTAAATAAGCATCGTCAGGAAGTCTTACGCCTTTTAAACCTTGTCGGACTCGAGGAATATATCGACCAAACGCCGATGACCCTGCCTTTGGGCCACCAGAAGCGAATGGAAATTTCACGCGCGCTGGCGTTGCATCCCAAGCTGTTGATGCTTGATGAGCCATTTGCCGGTTTAAGTCAGGAAGACATTACACCCCTGCTTCAGGTCATCAAGAACCTGCGATCCGAGGGCCTGAGCATTCTTTTAATTGAACACAATATCCCGTACGTCATGGAATTGTGTGACCGGTTAGTTGTGTTGAATTTTGGGGAAGTTCTTTGTGATGGAACGTGCGAAGATGTCCAAAGCGATTCCAGAGTCATTGAGGCATATTTGGGAAGTTAATAGGGTGTGAGCATGCTAAAAGCCGAGAACCTATCCGTTTACTACGGAGCGTACCAGGCGGTCACGGATCTTTCCTTTGAAGTCGGACAGGCTGAACTGGTGACCTTCATTGGGGCCAATGGTGCCGGCAAGTCCTCTACGATCCGCGCCATATTGGGTCTGGCTGATCGGATCGAGGGCGAGATCTGGTTCGACGGCCAGAATTTAAAAAACGTGTCTTCGCACGCGCGAGTCAAAATGGGAATTCGGATTGTTCCGGAAGGAAGAAAGATATTTCCTGAATTAACCGTTCTCCAGAATCTCCAGATGGGCGCTTATTTTATTCAAGAAAAAGCCCGATTTAATCGTAACCTGGATTGGGTCTCTGAGCTTTTTCCGATCTTAATCGAACGAAAAAATCAGCTTGGCCGCCACCTTTCAGGTGGTGAACAACAAATGCTGGCGATCGCGCGCGCTCTTATCGGTGAGCCCAAACTTCTGTTGATTGATGAGATTTCCATGGGATTGATGCCGATCGCGGTGGACAAGGCGTTTGAACTAATAAAACAGGTAAATGCAGAGGGCATGACGATTCTTTTAGTCGAACAGAATGCCAAAAAAGCCTTAACCGTGGCCAAACGAGGCTATGTATTAGAAACCGGCCGGATTGTTCTCCACGACACGGCATCAAATTTAGAGCAAAATCCGTTAATCAAAAAAGCATACCTCGGCGGTTGAAAAGAAGGTGCCTTTTATCCGTGACCCCTGGCTTGCGGTGATTGTTTTTCTCCACTACACAGATGGACCCTCTCCTGTCAAATTAAGGATTTGCAATGATCTTTATCTGATGCGGATGATTTAGAACGATTTCAGGCCTGCCCCTATACTCTTTGATTTTTCCTTTTACACGTACGAATTTGTTCAGGTAGAATTTTTGAGGCTTTTCTGGAAAGCGATGAAAAGCATTTTCGAATATAACAAGACTAAAATAGCGGGTCCAATTATTGTGAAAGTTTAAAAAACAGGCTTTCCCGGAGTTGTGGGTTCGGGTGATTTTGCCTTCAACGGAC
>JASFTL010000347.1:0-4933 GCA_050053555.1 Desulfobacterales bacterium | reverse complement strand
AGGGCCAGCAAACAAATCCAAAAGATGGATTTTTGAGACAGTTTTTGCACAACTTTGCTCCTTGCACTGACGAGAGCGCCCATCAGTTTTTTCGCATGTCGGTATTATTCAACATAAAAAGCCCACCTCTGGAAATGGGAAATGGGCTCTATGAAGTAATCGGCAAAATCGAGGTTATCGTCAGCTCTGATAATTTATTTCGTGTGCATTATAAGGACGAATCGTCCATCGGTCAAGGCAATCTGGTCGGCAATCCGGTGAGATTTTGGATGAATTATTGCAAAAAGCAACCGAAACCAACTAAGAGCTCATGCTGTTCAAAAAAATACGCAGATATACGCAAATCACAACCTTTATATCCAGTTTTTAAATTGGACACACTCACTTTAGATAAAAGCTAAACGGTAAGATCAATTCCCTCTTTTTTGAAACGCATATTTACATTTTTTTTAATTAAAGGCCCAAGCGATTTCGACCAATCCTGTGCCAGGCTCATACTTTCCTGCAGAATAAGCGGCCAGATTTTTATCGTTTTTTTCCCCAAATCTGTCTGGTAGAATTTTATTAATCCCGTTATATCTTTATGATTAAAGTGCTTGGCATAAATGGGTATCACCATATCGAGAAAACCGCCCTTAGCTGTCATTTGTTCTTCGATGACTTTGTTTATTTCCTCACTCAGGACCCGGTAGGTTTTAGCCGGCAAATCAGGGCGCGATGCTTTAATCGTCTGGCTTATCTGGCGAATAAAAAAATTCGACATTTGCTTGGTTACATCCGGTGGCCCGGTGATGAGCATTAATTTTTCGATATCAGCCCGTTTTGCGGGGGCAATATTCTCGCTTGCGGCCGGCGATACCAGAACACTTGCGATGACAAACACAATCAATAAGGTTTTGGGCATTGCCTTTCTCCTCTTTTGCCTGTTCGAAGCCATGCCGGGTGGGCTACCGTTCAAGCATCTCCCGAGCATGCTCCAGAGTTGCTTGCGTAATTTTTTCACCGCCTAACATCCGAGCGATCTCTTTATAACGATCCTCGTCACCTAACAGGTTAATCGATGTGCGGGTCCTGCCTTTGGCAACATGTTTCGAAATACGGTAATGCTGGTGGCCGAATTTGGCGATTTGGGGCAGATGGGTAATGCAGATGACCTGGTGATGGGCGGCAAGATCGGCTAATTTTTTCCCAACAACTTCGGCTACGCCACCGCCGATTCCTGCATCGACCTCATCGAAAACGATGGTTTCAACCGAATCGGTTTTGGCCAGCAGGGCCTTTAATGCCAGGACCACTCGTGACAGTTCTCCGCCCGAGGCAATACTGGCCAGGGGTTTTAATGCTTCACCGATATTGGGTGCAATTAAAAATGTCGCCCGATCGATGCCTGTTTCGGTTATCATGTGGTCGTTTGCCGTCAGATACGGATTTGTTTTTTCATCGGCTGCCTGGTGCTGCAAGGATGCCTTAAATTCCGTCTTCGACATCATGAGCGTGGCCAGTTGGTCGATGACCTTTTTGGCAAATCTGTTGGCCGTTTCTTTTCTTTTACTGGACAGGTGCAAAGCCCGATCTTTCAATCTGCCGGACAACTTGCTGATTTGAGTTTCGGTATCTCTAATTGAATCGCTAATATTCTCAACGTTGGCTAGATCCTGCTCAATCGACTTACGTTTGTCAAATACAGCCTCTATCGAACCGCCGTATTTGCGTTTCAGTTTATTGAGGATATCGAGTCTTTCTTCAACCGCCTCCAGCTGCTCTTCGTCGATCTGAATCGAATTAAGATAGCTCCGCAGTTCTTCAATAAGATCCTCAATTTGATAGGTGGTGTCAGATAGTTTGGCCGTCTTTGATTTCAATTGGGGGTCGATTTGGCTGATCTTGTCCAGATTCTTTTTTACATCTACCAGTTTTTCGATGACCGAGGACGGTGCGCTGTAAAGCGATTCGATGCTGTTGTATACGACGTGATACAGTTCTTCGGCATTTTTGAGGCGCAGCTTTTGCTGTTCAAGCGCTTTGTCTTCCTCTCTGGCCGGATTGGCGGCTGTAATTTCATTCAGCTGAAACGCCAACAGTTCAATGTGTTCGGTCTGCCGCTCTTTAATCCTGTTTAACTCTTTTAATTTTTCCAGTAAGGGAATCATTTCATAAAAATAACGGCCGACTTCATCACGCAACGGCATGAGGCCACCAAATTGATCGAGGATTAAAAGATGCTGTTCTTCTTTTAACAACAACTGATGAACATGCTGCCCGGATATGCTGGCCAAATTTTCCGTGATGGCATTGAGCAACTGAATGGTGGCGAGGCGGCCATTAATGTACACCCGGTTCGTATCGCTGCGGGAAATAATTCGTCTGACCAGCAGGCCGTCAGACGACTCGTAACCGTTTTCGGCCATTATGCTCGCCACCCGGCTTGAACCTGTAATTTGAAACAGCGCCTCCAATTCGGCGTTTTTTGCTCCGGTTCGCACCATGTCTGCTGATGCGCGACTGCCCAGCAACAGGTTCACTGCATTGAGGATAATAGATTTGCCGGCACCGGTTTCACCGCTGAGAATGGTCAGCCCATCGGAGAAACGGATCTGCAGATCGTCTATAATGGCAAAATTTCGAATGGTCAGTTCTTTTAACATTGGCAGGATTTATGGCATAACCCTGAAACTTTGTAAAGACCATAGGCGGCACAGGTAATTCGTATTTAAGTTATTGAAATTACGTTTCATACATATCAAAAGCATACCTGGAAGCTGATTCACTCAAACGCAAACCGGCCGATTGAAAATATCGGACTTATTGTACGACTGACGGCAATATGATTCATTTCGGGTACCCTGTGATTTCCCGGATACGTTCATACAGCGGTTTCAGTCGCTTGTACATTTTTTTGTAAACATCATGGTAAAGGGCATCATACAGGTCATGGTTTTTTTGATTGGGTTCAAAGACTTCTCCGACATGGCTCATGGCCTTGACCGCGGTTCTGAAGTCCGGATGCAGTCCCAACCCTACAGCCGCGTCAATGGCCGCACCCAATCCGGAGGTTTCATAAAGATGGGGTTTGGCAGTGGGCAGCCCGAAGATATCAGCTGTTAACTGCAAGGCGATACGGCTTTGGCTTCCGCCGCCGGAAACGCGCAGACTGGTAATCGGTGTGCCGCTGCGATGCTCAATGCGTTCTTTGCCCTCCCGCAAGGCATAGGCCAGTCCTTCTAAGATCGAGCGGTACAGATGGGCGCGGGAATGGATATCTCCGAAGCCGATGACGGCACCTTTGGCTTCGGGGCCCGGCATTTTAAGGCCTGGGCTCCAGTAGGGCTGAAGCACCAGCCCCATCGCACCTGGTGGAATAGACTCTACTAATTGGTCAAACAATACTTCGGGTTCAACCCCCTGCTTTGTCGCTTCCTGCAGTTCAGGATGGCCGAATTCATTTTTAAACCAATTGACCATCCAATACCCCCTGTATACTTGAACTTCGACCGTATAATGGTCCGGCACGGCAGACGGATAAGCCGGCAATAGCTGGATGGGCTCAATATATTTTTTATGGGTGACATTGATCGTAGCGGTGGTACCGTAACTTAAACAACCGATGGAGGACTCCAGACTGCCGGAGCCGATGACCTCACAGGCTTTGTCCGCTGCCGCCGCCACCAGGGGTAGACCTTTTGGTATGCCGGTCTCTTCAGCCGCGGCGGCGGTTATTTCACCCAGGGGCTGGCCGGGCGGAATCAGGTCGGGCAACATTGACGGATCGATACCCGGCAATACGCGCCATTTCCAGTTCCAGCTGGCTGCCCAGCACAAGCGCTTGTAATCAAACGGAATGTAACCCACCTGGCAGCCGATGGAATCGACAAAATTACCGGTCAACCTGTGAGCCAAGTAGCCCGAGAGCAGTAAATATTTATACGTGTTTTTCCAGATTTCAGGCTGATAGGTATAGATCCAGTTGGCCTCGGCTTCCTGCTGCAGATAGGAAACGGTTTTTGTTAGACGAGCGACTTTAAAAATCAATCCCCAGGGGCCGCTGACAGGCGGCAACCCATAGGTTTTGCGTTGATCCAACCACATCATGGCCGGGCGCAACGGGTTACCGTTTTTATCGACGTTAACCACACTTCCGCGCTGGGTGGTTATAGCGACACCGGCGAGGCGGTCTTTATCGACCTGATGGCGATTCCAGATACTCTGACAGGCTTGAGTCAGTGATTTCCAGAAGACTTCCGGATGTTGCTCAGCCCAGGCCGGTTGTTCAGAAAAATGAGGATCAAACGCCACCGCTTCTTTAGCGCGTAGCTGTCCTGCCGGATCAAATATCAAAGCCTTAAGACTTTGGGTGCCGTTATCAATGGCCAGGATGAGATCTTTGGTACTCATAGCATGCGGACGGCTGGAGTTATAGCGTGCTGAAGTTCTAATATTTATACCGCTTTCCATAATTTTGTTCCGAATGACGGAATGGCGGCATAAGAGGTTGTCGAAAAAAACGTTAAACACTGCAACGTTCTTTAGACAACCCCTGTAAAAGGCATCACTGGCTTTGGCGATCTGTCCCACGACCCCCATAACGATCAGAGTTGTTCCGGCCGTGAGCTTATGGGTGAGGGCGGGATTAAATTCAATATCCATGATCATATACCAGCCATATTTCGAGTGTAAAGAGTTTTAGACCTAAAGTGCAAAAATCATCAGGCTGGTGATGATTTATAATCTTTACAAAAATGAAACCATGATTTAACCTAAAATCTTAATTCCCACCTGATGTTGAAATCTGGTAATCGATCAATGCAGTAATGTAAATCCAAAATTACTTCAAATAGATGCCCGGCGGCATTCAACGGCCGGCAAGGATGTTATGGCAAAAAAAATTCCTTTAGTTATTGCAACTAAAAATCAGGGAAAAATCGCAGAAATTCGA
>JASFTL010000346.1:0-4999 GCA_050053555.1 Desulfobacterales bacterium | reverse complement strand
GCATGTTTAAATAGTATCTCACTGAATACTGTGTGCCGAATTTAACAAGGGAACCCCGAACCCTGAACGTTGAACCTTTTACCTTCGTGTAGATTGCGCCTCTAAAATTTAATCTGGACACACCTCAAAAGCTAAAGTTTATGGAGTCTTGAGTTCTACAAGTTCAAATCTGAAAGGTTCATGGTGTCCGGGTTCTAGTCCAATCCAATGCCTTTGAGGCTCAAAACCCTCTGCGGAGATTTCGAGATGGTAATCTCCAGGTTTAAGTTCCATGCCCTGCTGGAATGTTGGTGTAATATTTAAAATTCTTACCGTTGCATGTTCAGGCATCGTTTCAACAAAAAGCCGACCTGCCTCAGCAACTTTCCTAGGCGGCGCCGAATCCGGGCTCTCCATTTGTTCTTTAATTCTTTCTTCCTGTAAAATGAGCAGAAGGCTGAGTTCTTCCAATCGTTTGCGCAATTCATTTGCCGGTGATGAGATTACTTCATCTGTCGTTTTTTGCTCCAGTTCTGACAATCTGTTAGCGAGGTCCTCTTTCTGCCCTTTTAAATCATGCAGTTGATCCTGCCCTTCGATTTGGGCGGCATATTCTTCCAGAAATGCAAGTTTTTCACTGATTCGGTCGATTTGAATTAAAAGCTCTTTTCTAGGTTTTTCCTTTTGCCAATCTGTGAACAATTTTATTCCAAATATCAGTAGCACAATAATTCCTACCAATGCTCCGATTTTCACGGCATGATTTGATATGGGAGTTGGTTCAGGATCTGGTTGCTCGATATCATTGGTTTTATCTCGTTCAATGTCAGCATCATCCAGTTCTCGCTTTTTCTGCTCCTCGCGATGTTTCTCCTCTGCCTTGCGCTGAGCCTCTGCCTCCTTCTGTTTGTGTTCTTCTTCAGCTTTGCGCTTTGCTTCTTCCTCTGCCAGGCGGCCCTCTTCAGCTGCAATAGCAGGGGGGGGACCTAAAATGATCGCTATATCCGATACAAATCTGTCGACCGCAGGCGTCTTTTCCTTTCCATCCCAATTTATTAAATCAGCAGCTTGAATTCTTCTAAATCCCAAGGGAGGTTTTACGCTTTCTATGAATATCGGCACTAAAATGCCTCTATTCAGACCTTCTTCAGCCTCCTCTATAACCCAGTTTGAGCTGATAGAATTACGTGACCAAAGCACCACGATACATCTGGCATCTGTTAGCGCCTCTTCAATGACCTCAGCATAGGTTTTGCCTGCTGGAATCGTACGATCCCACCACACGGACCACCCTAATTTTTCAAGAGTTTCAGCGACAGGTATTACTCTGTCTCCATCTTCCCTGGCATAGCTTATAAATATGTCACTCATTTTAAAATCGAAAAGAAGTTGAAAAGTTAAATGTTATCTCATATAAACAAAATTCCTAATCTCAATCCTAGAAATTAGGTTTCTTTATTTTCATCCATTGTTCAACCTTTGATTCTTGTTTACCCCTGATTCTTGTTTACCCCGTTGAATGTTGCGAAGCAACCCCACTGAAAGTGTGATTCAGCTGGGGTTTACTCTATGGAATTCTTAGCCAGTGGAATTGCGCAGCAACCATTCCACCGGGGCGCGTAGCAAACCCACTGTAAGTAGGAATCCATTGGGGTATCAAAGATATGGGGCGTAGCAAATTTAACCGGCGAACCTCTTTTAGCACTTCTGATATAATTTGCAATTAATCCGCGACGATTTTATACACCTTGTCTTTTTCTCTTACCTTTTCAGATACCTTGATGCCAACGCTATCACCTTTCTTGGCCTCTGTTACCGATTTGTGCTCGATCTGCATTGAGTGCACTTTGGATTCAAAATCGGTCGTGTACCCCAGAAAATGGAGCGTATCACCCACTGACACTGTTCCGTCCGTTATCTCAACGGCTGCGACTGAAATTTTGCTAAAGTAATTGGAAACAAATCCTATTTTTTCCTCTTCCATAGCTAAATCCTCGCTGTTGAATATTTGTGAATAGATTTATTATTAATAGGAGGTGGATGTCTCCGTTTACGCTGTCCAAGTTTAAAAAAGGATTATCTGGCAGCCTTAAGCGTTTCATTAGAATGTGAGAGTGAACACGTCACGTGAACAGGTATTGGAGGTCCATTATACAGCACAAAGCATAGGAGGTGAGGGTAGCGTTCAGTTCAGATTGAACGGTCGCAGGAGTAAAAACTTTATCGGTTTCGAAGGATTAAATACCAGAAAATTTCTTTGAAAGTCAAGCGGTTTGGAATAAGATGAATTTGGAAGAGGCGGTGCCAGAACAACAAATTTTCGTCATCTTCCCGCCTTGTCGAAATCAAAGCTTTTGGGTCTGTGATTTATTCAAGGATTAGATGATGTATGCCGATATAACTATAGGGAGGAAAATACCATAAACTTTTTGGCTGAATGACAAAGGAAAAGTGATGTATAAAATAATGAAAATGTTTATATTCTTTGCAGCGCTATTGGTTGCAGCCTTTTTTGCAAATCACTTTGGCTTTGTATCCATCCCCTGGTTGGATGTGAAGTCGGTTTCAACGTATGGGGGTGACGCAGTTCGATCTGATGAGGCTGTTAAGAAAGTATTTGAAGAGTAAATAAAGGAAATGAGCAACTTTCCTTTTATATGTTGATATCATAAATTCCCATTTCTCTGTTTTGAGAAATGGGGCCTCTTTATTTCAATTCTTTGCCTAACTGTGAACCTTCTTTTGATTATCAGCGCACCATATTGTCCATGAACTGGCAGGGTTTAGCTGTCTGCGGCATGGGCTCATTTCTATAGCACTGATCATGGTTTGACTCGATTAACTCCGAATTGTCACGAGTGTAGGCACAATCCCTTGTTTCTTGCCATGGGTCATATCCTACTGATTATTTTTTGCTAACTTCCATGTTCCTCGACAATCAGCATAGTTGGTTTCCCACGTCCCAGAAGCGGATTCACCATTGACAGATCCCTTATACATGACAAGTACCCCTCCGGATCCGGAACCAGATGCAATAAAATCGTTATTTGGGTCTATCTTTCCGCTAAGGCGTATGACCAGGCCAAATCGGTCAGCATAGGCGACACCTTTAATGCTGAAATCTTCCAGCACCTTAATTTCAACCTCAGCATCTGAACACTCTGCTCCCTGTCCGATAGCAGATCCGGACCACGTCTCAATGACAGCCAATTGGTTTTGTGATGATGTACCCATCGTGGAACAGCTGGCGACCAATAAAAACAATCCTAAAATTGATAAAAGTTTTGTCATAACATCCTCCTGATTTTATTTTTTACTTCGGTAATTTTAACGAAAAACTTGAGAGATGGGTTAGCAGATGAGGTCGAACGCACTATTCTGGGCAAAATTTAACTCCATTACCACCATTTATCTTTCGATTTGCTAAGGAGGGGGAATAGGGGGGGCGTTTCCGTTACGGCTCGAAACGGGTGGAACCTGGGTGTAGCCCGGAGGCGGTGGAGGAGGTATCCAACGCGTCCGCTTAGGTGGAGTGACCGCCAATCCAGGGATCTGATGGCCCTTTGCATACATGCATTGCTGATAGGCATGGTCATACCTCCGCTGGGCCTCCATTCCGGCTGCGTAAGCCGGACCACTCGCCGTAGCGGTGCCGGCGGCAAGGCCGCTGCCGGCGCCGATTGCAGCTCCGGTACCGGGTTTGCCGGAGGCAGCGCCGATTGCAGCGCCTAGACCAGCACCCATAGCGGCCCCAATTGCCGCGCCACTGGCAAGATTCTTATTGACGATTTCATTTGGCGGTACTTGAATCCGCTGCATGGCCCATTGCCGGCAGACCGCATCATCGGACTGGAAAGCCTCAAACGACTTGCCCGGCTTTGGCAGCACCATGACACTTGGACCTGCTGGCATCGTCGCACAACCGCCCAGCACTAGCACAGCGAAACATAATGCAAGACCTCGTTTCAATTCCATGATGCAGTGACCTCCTTTACGGATTGGGCGGGGTAGCATCCGGTACGACCTTCATCCACCCACTCTCGCAGTTTCGAATGTACGGGTAATAACCTTGCGGGTCCGGACAGTAATACCAGTAATTTTCTTCCTGTTGCTCCGGCTGAACATAAACCGGAGGCTGCTGCTGGATGATTACCGGAGGGGGTGCATGGTGACCATACGGGTAGAATGGTATCACAAACGAGCCTCTCCAGTAAAAGTGCGAGCCTCGGTGGTGATGCCCCCGGTGATGATGCCGCCACCGTCCGGGATGTCCCCATCGATGTCCATGTCCCCCCTTATAGTGAGCGCTGATAAAGATGCCTGTTTTTGCTGCATATCCTTCAAAGGGGCCGGTGAAAAGCATTGTAATGCCTAAAAAAACCGCCAGAAGAAGTTTATTCATTTTCCCCTCCTCTTTCGAAGTGGTTCTCGCATTGACACTGGACTTTAGCAAATTAGACGCATGCACTTCAAAGAAGGTTTACAAAAAAAGATTTATTTCATTTTAAACACTGCCTTATTTACATTGATTTGGATTTGACTCTGTTGTAGAAACTTAGATTCGACACCAAGGCGCTAAAGCACGATTGGTAATGCAAAGGATAAGCTTGATGTTAACAAAAGATTCTAAAATAGCTGTGGTAGGAGCCGGGGCCATCGGAGGGGTTACAGCTGCATATATTCACCAGCTCGGGTGCGATACTGAAATAGTTTGTAAGCATCAGGAAATAGTTGATAAAATTTCAGCACAGGGGATCCATATCAGTGGCGTTAAGGGGGAACAAAGGATTCGGTTGAAAGCCGTCAAAAATATTGCGGATCTTTCCGAGCCTAAAGATTTGGTTTTTCTGGCGACCAAGGCCAATGATTGCATTTCGGCGGCGCGGCAGTTAAACGCATTTCTTAAGCCGGATTCAACGGTGGTTTCGTTGCAAAACGGTATATGCGAGGAAGCCCTGGCTGAAACGCTGGGACGGGAACGGGTTGTTGGTTGTGTCGTCAGTTGGGGAGCCACTTATCA
>JASFTL010000345.1:0-5009 GCA_050053555.1 Desulfobacterales bacterium | reverse complement strand
AGCGTCGGCACCTTAAACGATACGGACAGTCAGGTGCTGGCCTTCTCATACGGAACCGCCAATGAGATGAGAGGACTACTCGATGAAATCCGGGTCTACTCCGGCATTCAAACAGACGACTGGATTAAAACAGAATTCAACACCCAAAACGACCCCACCCAGAATGCCACCTGCACCGACAGCGGCTTTATTTGTGTCGGCAGTGAAGAAACCGACCCCCCCACCGCCGTCTCGCTGATCTCTTTTTCGGCCACGGGCGACACCAACGATGTGCGGGTCGAATGGGAGACGGGACATGAAATTCGCAACCTGGGCTTTAACCTGTACCGCAGCACCTCAGCGGCAGGCCCCTTTATTCAGCTCAACGACCACATCATTCCGGGGCTGGAATATTCCGTCAAGGGCAAATCCTACGCCTATACAGACAGCACCGTCATCCCGGGCACGCTTTATTATTATCAGCTGGAAGACATCGATGCCTCCGGCATTCGCACCTTCCACGGTCCGGTCTGTGTGGACTGGGATGCCGACGGCATGCCCGATGACTGGGAAATCTTTTATGGACTCAACCCCTGGGTCAATGATGCCGACCTGGATGTGGACAAAGACGGGCTGACCCATCTGGAGGAATACGAGTCGGGCTTTGATCCCCTTAACCCCGATAGCGACGGGGACGGCATCCTCGACGGCCAGGAAGGGTATAAAATAGAACGGGAAGCATCAAACGGTTCCCGGGGCCTGATGCGAGGTGTGCAGATCTTAGCGAGCGATAACACCGGTGTGACTATAGAGCTGCACACCGAAACCTTTGACACCGAGATCGTTACGGCCGACGGCCAGGAATTTGAGCGCCTGCGTATTTCCGACTACATCCACGGCTACACTCAGGAACTGGGCCAACCCGAGTTGCCGGTCAAAGGCATCTTTTTGGATCTGCCCGAAGGCCAATCCGCCACCTTGTCGGTACTGCAAACCGAAATCAACACCTACGATGGCTATCAGGTCTTTCCGGTGCCTGAAAACATCCTTGACGATCAGGGCACGATCAGCGCCGTCGCCGAAAGCTTTGTCTGGGATCAGTCGGCCTATGCCAACGATGCGTTTTACCCGGCAGCGGTTGCCGGTCTGGGCGACGGGTTTGTCTTCCGTGATCAGATCAAACAGCAGGTGCTTTTTTATCCATTGACCTTCAACCCGGCCAGCGGGCAGCTCAGGCACCACCGCAAGATTCAGGTGAGGATCGACTATGTTGACTGCGGTAACTGCCTGGCCAAAGCCGACAGCTTCCGCCCGGCACCCTGGCAACTGCCAACCACCGATGGCACTTCTGACAGCGTGCCCCCGGTCGGACAGATGGCCATGGCCTTCGGTGCTGCGCCGATCATGGTCAATCCCATTTCTCCGGTCCTGTCCTCTCTGGGTGTTCTGGTCAATGCGCTGTGGTCGCCGGATATGGGTGCCCAGGGTACCGCGTACAAAATCCAGGTTGAAGAAGAAGGCATCTACCGCCTCACACGGGATTATCTGGCCAGCAACGGCGTGGATGTGGATGCCTTGGATTTAAGCCAGATCCGCATCTACAACCTGGGATCGGAAATTGCCATCTATTTATACGATGAGAATGGAGATGATGTCATTGACAGCTCCGACTACATCGAATTTTACGGCCAGCCCGTTGCGGCACCATACGCCAAATATGGCCGCCCTAACGTCTACTGGCTGGTGACCGAAGGCGGCCTCGGCACCCCCAGGCGCATGCTCGAAATCGACGGCACACCAGCAGCCGGCGCGTTGGCCGCTACCCATACATACACGGTGCATCATGAGGAAGATGAATATTATCATGGGCGCGCGCCGGGTGATGATTCTCTGGATCGCTGGTTTTTTGACGATCTGGTGCTGGGCTCGGCCCTGACCGGCACACCGGATCCGGTGCCGATCGACTTCACCATTCACCTGCCCGGCGTGACCGGACCCGGCAGCCTGACCATTTCCATGTGGGGCTACTTCGACGCCTATCATGATCTTGAAATTCAGGTGAACGGCGTTACGGCCAACATAGCCAACTGGAGCGGAATTGCATTTCATGAGGTTACCCTGGACGGAATCGATCTTTTAGAAGGCGATAACATCATCACCTTGATCTGTAACCGTGATATGGATGCCGTGATCGTAGACTGGTTTGAAATCACCTATGCGCGCATGTTTCAGGCGTCAAACAACGCCCTCAAATTCTCCCATGACAGCGGTTACCGCTATCAGATCAGCGATTTTGATGCCGGCAATCTGGTGGCATTTGATATCACCCAAGCAACCGATCCGGCGCGGGTGGTCAACGTTGAGATCAGCGGCACAAACCCGTATAACTTCGAATTTGAGCCGCCGGTCAACCCGGGGGCAACCGAGACCTATTTAGTGCTCACATCGAATTCCAGTAAGGTTCCGGTGGGGCTGATCGAGGATACAGCTGCAGACCTGGCCCTTACCGCCAACGGAGCAGACTATATCCTCATCACCCACCGGGATCTGGGCTGGGATGGCAACGGCGATGCCTACGGGTGGCTCGAGGATCTGGTGGCCTTGCGTGAGGGCCAGGGTCTGCGGGTCAAAGTGGTGGATGTGCAGGACATCTTCGATGAGTTCAGCTATGGAATGACATCCGCTGCGGCCATCCGTGACTTTATCGCCTATGCTTACAACAACTGGGAGCCGCCGGCACCCCAGTATGTGCTGCTCGTCGGTGACAGCAGCTATGACTTTAAAGACAACCTGCAACTGGGCATCACCAACTACGTACCGACGTATTTAACCTTTACCGAATTTATGGGAGAAACCCTAACCGATGAATGGTTTGTGAAGATCAGCGGCAACGATGCAGTGCCGGATCTATATATCGGCAGGCTTCCGGCTGAAACAGAAGCTGATGCAACATCAATGGTCAATAAGATTCTAGCATACGAAGCGGCCCCGATCACCAAAACATGGGAGAAGAATGTCGTTTTGATTGCCGACAATCAAACCGAGGCTTATGAAGTATATTTTGAAACCATGAATGACAATGCTGAATCCCTGTTGCCTGGTTCAATGAGCGATCCGTTTAAGGGTTATCTGGGCGACTACCTATCTCCGGCCAATCTGACAAATGATATCAAGGCCCAGATCAATGCCGGAGCCCTGATCGTGAACTACAGCGGACACGGTTCCTTTCAAAGATGGGCCGGTGAAGGCATTTTCCAAAATTCAGATGTGGCGGATTTAACCAATGCCGGCAAGTACCCCTTTGTGGTGAACATGAGCTGTTTGACCGGCTATTTTGGTTTTTTATCCAAAACCACGGGGCCGGAGCCTTCTCTGGCCGAAGCGCTCTTGAAAGCCGACAGCAAGGGCGCAATCGCCGCGCTGATGCCAACGGCGATGACAGAGCCCGAGGGTCAGCATATTCTGGATACCGCTTTGTTTGAAGCGATTTTTTCAAAGGAGATCAGAAGGCTGGGACCGGCCATATCCGATGCCAAACAAACCCTGCTGGCCAACGGTGGCACAGCAGTTGAGGAAATCAGTGAAACCTTTTTACTCTTCGGCGATCCGGCCCTGACATTGAAAATCCCGGTTCCATATAAGCCGACCGAAGTTGAAATTCAATTGACAGCAGAAGGAATCAAACTGAGCTGGCAGGCAGCCGAAGACAGCAGCGGCAATCCGGTGGCCGGTTATAATGTCTATCGCAGTTCAACGCCGGCGGGCAATTACATCAAGATCAACACCGAGCTGATCACGGAAACCGAATTTCTGGACACGGATGCCGGCGGTGTCAGCGCCAGCAGTGCCGGTGGCAGCGGCGGAGGTGCTTTTTATTATGGGGTGACCTCCGTTGATGACAGCGGCGATGAGAGCGCTCAAACGCTAGGCAGCAGCCCGCCAGCCATTGGTTCTACATCCAGTGAAATGGTGGCCTGTTTTATCGGGACCACCAATGAGTCTATACCCAAACACGCTTTTTGGCTTTTTATCGGATTAACCATTTTTATATCGATATTAATAAGGTTTCAGGTGTCACGTGTCAGGAAGCAGAAAACAGCCGATAATCAAAGTTATCAGGTTTGTCGAAGCTGACACCTGAACACTGACACCTGAAACCAGGATATAATCCCAAATCTATGAGCTATTTACCTTAAATAGTTGTCCCACGTTGCTTTACAAAATGCCATGCCTTTAAAGCCCCATCAATTGTGTGTTTTCCCACAGTATTTTGAGTAAAATTCCTCAAATCGCAATTCAGCCAGGATGATCAAAACCTGAGCCAAATATGTAACTCGTTGAAAGCTTTATCTATTTAAATATGATCAATTTTGGCACAAAGCCTGCAATATATTGAGACGGTATGAATACCAAAACCGTTTTTTAAAGACAGAGGTGAAATGAAATGGAATCCGCATCTTCTAGCGCGCAAAGGATAAACTTATCTGATCTCAAAAAGAGACTCTTCAGAGGCCTGGATAATTTGTTGCCACTACCCCAGGTGGTGCTGAAAGCACAAAGCCTGATGCTGGATCCAAATTCAACTTTCGATGATCTGGCGGATATCATTGAAACCGACCAAGAAATCACGCTTAAAATCCTGAAAGTGGCGAACTCAGCCTACTATAGCCTTAAAACCGACGTATCTTCGGTCCGCCAGGCTTGCGTTATGCTCGGACTAAGCGTCATCGGAGAGATCATCATGGCGGCCGGCACATCAAATCCTTTCAGTAAAGCGCTGGAAGCCTATAGCATGAATCCCAAAGGTTTATGGCAGCATTCGCTGGCTGTTGCTTTCGGCTCCAGGAAAATTGCGAATGCAGTCAAGCCGAAAGTAGCAAACGAGGCTTTTCTATCCGGGCTTTTTCATGATGTGGGCAAGATTATTCTTGATGAACAGATCTTTAGCCGCAATCTTTCATTTAAAAAATATCTGGGAGATGATCAAAATACCCATTTCAAGGTCGAGAAACAGATCTTAGGATTTGATC
>JASFTL010000344.1:0-5023 GCA_050053555.1 Desulfobacterales bacterium | reverse complement strand
TCTGCTGAGGTTTCGTCAGTCTCCATGATGTCGTCTAAATCCGACAGATCGAGTTCATCGGCGCCCTCAAAATCTGCTGATGAATCCAAAGTCGACTCTTCAGCCGCTGGTTCTGTTTCCAAATCAAGGTCAAGATCTTCTGAAGCCTCAGCAGCGAGATCTTCCTGAGCAGGCTTTTCATCAGTATCGAGGATATCATCGAGATCCGAAAGATCCAGTTCAGTATCATCTGAGGCCTCAACAGCCACATCTTCCAGGTCCACATCAGCATCGGATTCAACCAGATCTTCCAAATCCGACAAGTCCAGCTCGTCGGCCTCATCTTGCCCGGCAGCCGCTTCTGCTGCAATGGGTTCCATTTCTTCAGCATCCAGCTCCAGATCAAGACCGGCATCCTCCGAGGCCTCGACAGCTGCATCTTCCAGGTCCATATCAGCATCGGATTCAACCAGATCTTCCAAGTCCGACAGATCCAGCTCGTCGGTCTCATCTTGCCCGGCAGCTGCTTGCATGGCAGTGGATTCCATTTCTTCAGCATCCAATTCCAACTCCAGATCAGATTCTTCCATATCCAAGTCGGCTTCTTCAACCTGATCTAAATCGTCCAGATCCATTTTCAGATCCGGCAGATCTTCGTCACTGGTTTCGACATGGCCCAGTTCGGATTCATCTGCCTCCGCTTCCAGCTCCAGATCCAGCTCTTCTTCGTCTATAGACCCGTTTTCTTCGGCTATTACGTCTTGACCTTCATCCAATTTCGGATCCAAATCAAGCTCGAGCTCGCCGGTAGCTTCTTCAGCCGCCTCTTCGATTGCCAACTCGTCATCATCAAAGTCCATCATATCGTCTAAATCCGGCAATTCGTCGTCGGCATCGTCATCAATTGTCAAATCACCGAACTCTTCATCAGACTCCAGTTCCATTGCAAAATCTTCATCTTTCTGGAGTGCAAAATCATCAGCATCTTCACCAAGGTCAGAATCAGATATGTCCGGATAAACGACAAAAACATGGCTGCATTTTGAACAGCGCACTTTTGAACCGTCATCCTTTATCAGGCCATCCTCAACGTTGAAGCTCGATTCACACTCACTACAGGTAACAATCATAATTGTACCCCACTGGTTAAAAATTTAAGTAAAAGACAGCGGGCAATTTTCGGTATTCTTCGGCGTAATCAAGTCCATCGCCCACCAAAAAGCCCTTTTCTATTGTATTGATCTCAATATCTTTTTTGAGCTGGATTTTTCCGGAAGTGGAGCTATTGGAGCTGTAACTTGCAGCGCGCAGAAAATCGATCTTTACCGGAATGCTAAGCTGCCGGGCAAGATCGGAAAGAAAAATGAATGAACCTTTCAAAACCCCGATTAGAATAAGTTCGCGTTCATGATAGTCGGATGAAATTTTCCGTGCCATTCTCGCAATCGATTTGTTGATTTCATCCCTGGTCAAGACCGGAAACAGGTCAGACATAATCTTAAAAAAATCTTGCTCACATACTTAGCGAACATCGTGAAATACATTAATATTTAAAATAAAATTACCGTGAATACCCGAATTTGTCAATTTTTTTATTCCTTACAATCCTGCCTCTGCCAGTTCCTCAATGAGTTTCCTCTGTTCATTCGACAACCGTTTCGGCAGATTGACCTGGATTTTGACATAAAGATCGCCTCTTTTGTTGCTTTTCATGTGGGGAAGCCCATGGCCGGACATTCGCATTTTGGTTCCGGGCTTCGTACCGGGTGGGATTTTAAGGCTGAGTTTTTTATCATCAAGGGTGGGCACAGATATACTGGTTCCTAAAACGGCTTCGCTTAACTTCAATTCATGGGTCATGTGCAGGTCATGGTTTTCGGTGCGATATACAGGATCATTGAGCACTTTTGCCTGAATAAAAAGATCCCCGTGAGCGCCGCCGACCGGACTGGGACTTCCTTTGCCGGCCAATCGTAATTTTTTGCCGGTGATCATGCCTTTTGGAATTTTAACGGTTATTTTTTCAGAGCCGCCCTGATGTTGCAGGCTGACTGTTTTCTGGGTCCCGGTAGCGATCTCCTTCAATGTCAGCGGAAGTTCGTATACCAGGTCAGATCCTTTCATGGAGGCCTGCTGGTAGGCCTGTGAGCCAAATGGGGATTCGCCGCCAAAGTTAAATCGCATGCCACTGCCACGACCGCGACCCCGGCCTGAAAAAAAATCGCCGCCGAATCCCAGATCGCGGAAAATATCACTGAAATCAAAGCCTCTGAAAATATCTTCCTGGGAGAACCGCTGGCGGAAACCTTCGGCGCCGAAAGTATCATATTCCTTGCGTTTTTCTTTGTCGCTCAACACGGCGTAAGCTTCGCTGATTTTTTTAAACTTTTCTTCGGCTGTCTTATCGCCTTTGGTGTGGTCCGGATGATATTTCATTGCCAGCTTACGATAAGCTTTTTTGATTTCCCCATCCGACGCACTTTTTTGAACGCCAAGAATTTTATAATAGTCTTCAGCCATCTGTGACCTATCCAATCGACTTGGGAGCCTGTAATGTGATTAATCCTCTATAATTACGATAATTTCCCGTCTAGAATAAGTTTTAAGGTGCAAGCTGTCAAGAACATAGGGATAGGCGATTGGGTTTGGGTGCTTGCATCCGGCAAGCGCCCAAAAGAATAATCCTGCAAATCCGGTTAATCCTGTCCACAATAATTGAATGAAAAGGAATCCATGCCATAATTTAGATTCAAATAAATTGTGACCCTACACCCATCAGTGTGCAATTGGCTTTATAAAGTTATTATCTCTGAGCGGCTTTGACGGCGACCATCAATACCGACATTGCTGATGGTGTCATTCCGTCGATACGCGATAGCTGTCCAAGAGTTGTCGGTTTGGTGCTGGACAATTTTTCTTTTAATTCGTTTGATAGACCGTGAATGCGCGAAAAATCGAAACCTTCTGGTATTTGCATGCGCTCCAAATTTTTGAACTTTTCGATCTCATTGAGCTGTTTTTGAATATAGCCTTCGTACTTAATCTCGATCTCGACCTGTCGGCCCACCTCCCGGGGGACGATCTCCGAACTCTTCGCCAGGGCTTCGACCATTTCGTATCCCAGCTCTGCCCGCTTCAACAGCTGATCCAGACGAGTACCGCTTTGAATCGGTTGTGTGCCGCATCGCTGTAGATATTGATTTACGCTATCATTCGGTTTGATGACCGTCTGCTTGACACGCTGAATCTCGCGATCGATTTGCGTTTTGCGCTCTTTGATTTCCTTTAGGGTATCGTTGTTGATCAGGCCGAGATTGTGGCCGGCTTCCATTAATCGCAAAGATGCATTATCCTCTCGCAGCATCAGGCGGTACTCGGCTCTTGATGTAAACATCCGATACGGTTCCCGCGTGCCGCGGGTGACGAGATCATCCACCATTACCCCCATATAGGCCTGGGATCGATCCAGAATAAAAGGCTCTCTTTTTTGGACCTGGCAGGCGGCGTTCACACCGGCCCACAGACCCTGTGCCGCAGCCTCTTCGTAGCCGGATGTCCCATTGATTTGCCCAGCCAAAAATAATCCGGTTATCCGATTGGTTTCAAGGGTGGGTTTGAGCTGGATTGGATTAACGTAATCGTATTCAATGGCATAGGCCGGCCGCATAATTTCCGCCTCTTCCAGCCCCTCAACCGAGCGCACCAGCTCGATCTGAATTTCTAGTGGCAGGCTGTTTCCCAATCCGGAGGCATAAATCTCCTGGGTGTCGATGCCCTCTGGCTCCAAAATGATCTGATGCTGATCCCTGTCGGGAAAACGAACGATTTTATCCTCAAAAGACGGACAATAACGGGCCGAAATACCCTGGATAATTCCGCCGTACAGGGCCGAACGTTGAAGATTTTCGCGTACGATTTTATGAGATCGCGGATTGGTGCGTCCGATATGACAGGGGAGTCGCGGTAATTTGAGAGTGTCGGTAAAATACGAGAAAGGCGTTGGATCGGAATCCGATTCCTGGACTTCAAATGTTGAAAAATCAATGCTTGATTTTTTCAAGCGCGGGGGGGTACCGGTTTTCATGCGGCCGAGCGCAAATCCCAGTTCCTTAAGATCAGTTGCCAGTCCATAGGATGCAAATTCGCCGGCCCGGCCGGCTTTGATTGAATTAAATCCGATATGAAGCAGACCACTTAAAAAGGTGCCGGTTGCCAGCACAACAGCCTGGGCTTGATATCCAAATCCGGTATGGTCTTCCACACCGACCACCTGATGGTCCTCCACCACGAGCCGCTCAGCCATGCTTTGCTTAAGATCTATATTTTGCTGTGACTCGACAGCCGCTTTCATGGCCAGATGATAGCGGTACTTATCGTTTTGGGTGCGGGACGAATGCACGGCCGGCCCTTTTTTAGTATTCAGGGTACGAAAGGAAACGGCCGTTTTATCGGTGATTTTGGCCATTTCCCCACCCAGCGCGTCTAATTCCTTAACAAGCTGCCCTTTGGCCATGCCCCCTATGGAAGGGCTGCATGGCATCGCTGCCAGCTTATCCAGATCGATTGCCATCAGCAAGACGCTGCAGCCCATTCTGGCTGCCGATAACGCCGCCTCACAGCCGGCATGACCTGCACCGACAACGATAATATCGTATTTTTTCGGATAATAAGGCATTTAAAATTGTCGCTAGTTGTCAGTTAGAGCTGCCTGTGCTAAATTTTAATTTTGCATGAAAATTAATGAGAACTTGTTAATAAATTTAATGACAACAGGTTAAGCAACTTGACAGAGTACATTAAAATACCGATCAGCTTTAGTGGATGAAAATCATTTTATCTCATTAATTTTCACCCTGCGGGCGAGCCGGAGGCTTTCATATGCAAGGCATTTTAGGGTGAGGCTATAGTGAACTATGCCTCGCCCTTAATAACGCAGCAGATGGAAGCCTCCGGCTCGTGCAAGACTCAGCCTATAATGTTAACTTAAATTGAGCGATTGCCGAGGTTGCCCCAGCTACAAGGCAGATGGCGTTCCGCTATAGTT
>JASFTL010000343.1:0-5026 GCA_050053555.1 Desulfobacterales bacterium | reverse complement strand
TTTGCGAGCGCGAGCACCAATGTAATACGGGTGCTTGACCTGCACGAATTCCGTAGCATAATCCGCCAGATCGCTAATCTCCGCAGACGCATCAATGCCGGTCATTACCAGCTCAATTTTATTGCGGCATCTTTCGATGAGGTCCAGAATCTGTTCTTTTTTTAGAAGATCGAAAATAACGGTGCTAAGGATTTCATCACATACGAGCAGATGGGGCTCGCGTTCAATCGCCTCCCAAGCAAACTGCAAGGCCTTAGCCGCATGTTCATAGTGAACGGTTTCGGGACCATGGGACATAATAAAAGGATGCTTACCGGGACACCAGTAAGCAATATTGGGGATTTTTTTAAAAATGGCCACTTCCGAGGAAGTCCCGGATTTCATAAATTGAACAAAATCCACCTGGCGGTTATCCCCGGCGGCTCTTATGGATAATCCAACTGCCCGGGTTGTCTTTCCGACTCCCTTTCCATAGTAAATGTGAATCAGACCGAGGCCTTTGTCCTCGATTAAGCCGGATCGTTTTTGGGTATAATAGATAAGGCCCGCCTCCCTTCTGTAGGGGTTTTCAAAAAACGTGCCGCATTCAAACGTTTTTTTTCAACCCTTTATGCCGCCATTCCGTTATTTAGGACATTATAATGCAAAACGGCCAAATTTCGCAAAATGCATATAAAGGATTCAACCCCCCTGTCAACTGTTAATCTTTGCGGCCGGCCTGCAGATGAGACATCCTGTTGATGGCGATAAAAACACCTCAAGGCTCCAAATGCAAGGAGGTTGTTCAGCTTGACACGTTCTCAATAAATCCGATATCTTCAATTTACACGATTGTAATGTTCATCAAAAGCTTACAAAGCGAAAACCCGCAAGCTGCGAAAAAAAAAGAGGGAAAAAATGGGAGGGAAAGTACACGTTTATACCGGTGACGGAAAGGGGAAAACAACCGCGGCTATTGGGCTATCCATAAGGGCCGCCGGCGCCGGGCTGCGGGTTTTCATCGCCCAATTCATCAAGGCAGACGAATACAGTGAAATAAAAGCGCTGCGAAGATTCTCAGACCGGATCACGGTTGAGCAGTTTGGCGTGGGAGGCTTTATCGGGGGAAACCCGTCAGCGGGAGATATTGAAGCCGCCCAAATAGGGCTTGAAAAGGTAAAGGCTATTATTTCCTCAGGTCAGTATGATGTGGTCGTATTGGATGAAGCCAACATTGCCGTAAAGTACGGGCTTTTTTCGGATCAGGAACTTCTTGATATTATGGATGCAACATCAAAAGACTTAGAACTGGTCATCACAGGACGGGGTGCCTCTCAGAGAATTATCGAACGCGCAGATCTGGTTACAGAAATGAAAGCCGTAAAGCATTATTTTAAAAAAGGAGTGGAAGCCAGATCAGGAATAGAGAAATAGAAGATAGAAAAACTCCCCGGATTTTTAAGCAGGTTCTTCCTCACGTTGACCCTTCCGGCGTGTTTGCAAATTAGATTTAAACTTTATCATTTTAAATAATCAAAATGACAATGCAGGTTGCTTCTCAAAAAAACACAAAGGCTGAAATGGTACTTTTGTCCGGATTTTTGGGATCCGGCAAAACCACACTTTTAAAGCGCATCCTTTCCTGGGAGACGGACTTATCCGAGACGGTGGTAATTGTGAATGAGTTTGGGAAGGTGGGCATCGACGGGGCGCTTCTTAAAGAGACCGGATCTGATGTGATCGAACTTGCCAGTGGCTGCATCTGCTGCACGCTGCAGGTCGATTTGAAACAAACCCTGATACAGGTCCGGGAGCGTTTTAATCCGCGTCAAATTCTTATTGAAGCCTCCGGCATCGCCGATCCCAAGACCATTGCCGCTGTACTCCACGACCCGGATTTGCATGTGCATCTGGATCTCAAAAAGATCATTACCGTATTGGATTCGGAGTGCTGGAAAGCACGCGAGGCGTTTGGGGCCGTGTTTTACAATCAGCTCAATCTGGCTGATTTGATCCTTTTAAATAAAATCGATCTTTTAAACAAAGATGAGATTGGTCGGTTTTTAAAAGAGATTCACGCTAGCGTGTCTCACTGCCGGGTGGTGCCCACGCAGCATTGCCGTGTTGATTCCGCGACCATCTGGGCGGACGCCAACCGCCGGGTTTCACGGTTGAAGCTGGCTGATTTTACCGACATCGGTTTATCGGATCTGCGTCCACAGGAAGAGGGCCATTACCCAATTGCAAATAAGGCCAAAAAAAGCTACCCCCATGCTGAACAAATTGCTGATGCGCATAGCTACACGGCATTTTCTTTCCAAGACTCTCGCGCCATCAATGAAAACTGTTTTAAGCGCTTCATCCAGGATTTGCCCTGGGAATTGTTTCGTTTGAAAGGACCGGTTCGCTTTCAGGATCGCACTGAGCTGATCAATTTTGTGGGGGGCAGATGCGACTGGAAAAAATGGAATGGCAACCCTGAAACTCGCCTGACGTTTATCGGATGGAGCGTTAATCGCGAGGACACCGTTAAACGCCTAAAAAATTGCATCATCGGAACGTAGCCCGGATCTGACCGCAAAACAATCAGAACCCAGGATTTTGGGCGGGTCAGCTAAAATTATTTTTAGTTTAAGACATAATGATGCGGTTCCGGATGAATCTTTTCGACAAACCGGAATTCAAAAATTTCTTCGATAGCAAGCGCTCGTTTAATATACCCCAATTGATGCAACGCTTTGACAAATTCCATCGTCGATTTAACATATCCTTCGGAAAGCGCAATACAATACTTCGGGGATATTTTCAGGACCGCTTTTACGTATTCCTCGGTTGTCATTTCAACCGTGTCTGCTATCAGCCTCGCGGCTAGATCTGGAGATTCCCGCAGCAGAGAGGCGGATTTTTTGTGAAGCCTTAAGAATCCCAGGACCAGCTCGGGGTTTTCTTTGATTATATTTTCATGAAAGAAAACGCCGTAGCTTGGGTTATTATCCCATAAATTATCCGCCCGCAGAATCAGACGGGATTCTAATAGCGTTGAAGCAAAAACAGCCAGACAGGGCGTACCGACCCCTGCTTCTAATTTGTTTTTTTTTATGTCCAATGCAATCAGTTCTGGCTGTTTGTAATTGATCACTTCGATTTCATCCTTTAAATGATATTTATCGATGTAATACTTTAAGATTACATCATGAATGGATCCTTTGGCCGGAACTCCGATTGCCGTCCCCTTAAATTGGGACATTACTTGATGAACATTATTATCCAATTGAACATCATCTTTGTACTTCGTTTTGGCACACATGATCGTTCCTTCAACATGCCCGCCGGCAACACACTTAATTGGAACCCCTTGCTCTATTCCGATAATCGCCGGCGGAAGCCCGATATATCCAATGTCTAATTCGCTATTTTTAAAGGCCGCCACCATCTCCGGTCCGGTGCCGAAAATATGCCAATCAATTTCAAGATCAAGCTGGGATTTCAAATTCTCATCCTGCATCAAAATAAAATTCGAATGATAGCACGTTGAAAGATGACCGATGTTGAGCTTATTTTTCCCCATTTTCATCATCCCATTTCAAAAACGATTATGATAACAAGATTTAGTCTAACCTTTCGGTTTACAAAAAGGTCCGGCGAGCCTATGTTTATATGCAGATACCGAATACCTGAATTTTAAGCCATGCTGGAGAAGATTCAATATGATTGCTGTTAAAATATCTTTCTTATCATTGTTAAAGGATAGAATAGGTGTCAAAGAGTTAAATATGGATTTAGAAGACAACTCGACCATCAATGATGTATTTGCGAAATTAATTGAAAAATTTGGCGAAGATATTAAAACCGTTTTGGTTAAAAAAACGGGCGATTTAAATGATCAGGTTGTGATCATGTTAAACAACAAAAATATCCGTTCGCTGGATGATTTAAACACCAAAATTCAGAATAAGGATGAAATCACACTTCTGCCGGCGATTGCCGGCGGATAAAATCATAACCTATCTCACAAATGCATCAGCAGAATCAAACCATTTAAATATTGTTGCTCACGCAAAGCTCCTAAGCCGCAAAGAATTTAAATTTTTATAATAAAAAGCTCCTGGTGCCTTTGCGTGTTTGCGGGAGGCCTATTGTTGTAATTCAATGTGGTCATTCTTTTCGTGCGCTTAAACGTAATCTACTGTTTTGCCGCATCTGATGATCATAAGCTGGCCAGTGCCTGACCGATATCTTCGCAGATATCCTCCACGGCCTCGATGCCTGTCGAAAAACGGATCATATTGTCTGGGATGGACAGCGCGTGTCTGGTGGGCTCGTCCTGGGCGTAATACTGAGAAGAGTATGGATGAATCACCAGCGTTTTGCTGTCGCCCAAGTTGGCCAGATGATAGATCAATCGGAGGCTGTTAATAAATCGAAAGCAAGCCGCCTGATCCTTGAGCCCAAAGGTGAACATCCCGCCAAATCCCTTGCCCCCAAACTGCTTTAAAGCCACCCCGTGTGAAGGATGATCCTCCAAGCCGGGATAATTAACCCACTGTACCTCAGGTCTCTCTTTTAAGTAGTGGGCCACTTTCATTGTATTTTCCAGGTGTCGTTGCATGCGAAGTGCCAATGTGTCGAGACCGATTATGGTCAGATAAGCATGCAGGGGGGCTTGGGTCGTTCCGAAATTTATATGATATTCCCGCCAGATTTTATCGAGCAGGGCCAGGGGTCCCTTGCGATCGATAAAAGCCTTAAAATCGGGAAATCGCTCCTGCGACCATCTAAAATTTCCCCCGTCGACGACCACACCGCCCATTGAGCCACCATGCCCGCTCAAATACTTTGTGGTCGAATGTATCACCACATCGGCGCCCATTTCTAAGGGCTGCAAAAGGTAGGGGGTCGGAAGGGTATTGTCCACCACCAATGGAATGCCGTGCCGGTGAGCAATGGATGCGACCTGGGCCAGATCCGGAACATCCATTTTGGGATTGCCGATGGTTTCCAGGTAGACAAAGCGGGTCTTGGAATTGATAGCCTTTTCGATGGCCTC
>JASFTL010000342.1:0-5040 GCA_050053555.1 Desulfobacterales bacterium | reverse complement strand
ATTTTTCTGAAGGTCGTTGCCGGTATTGTTTTTTATGGCGAGCAGCGTTTTTATGGGCAGAAGAGCTTTCAGAAAAATGGCGACGGCCATCTTGCGTTGCGGCATAAGCGTGCGGATTGTATCCCATACACTGTATTCCTCATAAGTGTCTGCGAGCATATGCTCGAGCAGGGCAATTTGTCCGGACTCAAATCCGGTTTCGGCAAGCTTGCGGACAACTTCGGCATCTTTGAGAGCGATCGAAATCAGGTATACAAGTTGCTGCAGCAATTGCATATCAAACCCCAAGGTTTCGCCTGCCGCAATGAGTTGAGGGGAATAGCGAAAGGTGTAAAATTCCGGCGTCCCGTGCAAAATCGCATGGGCGAGCTCGTGTTGCACCGCTCCCTGGACGACGATGCTGGAAAGATTCTTTATTTGTTCAGAGCAAATATGGATTCGCGGATATCCCCTCCATGCTTCGTGGGTGGCGATAAATTCTGTCTCGCCTTCGCTGACCACACCCAGCGCTTTTTTTTCTTGTCGAAAGAACAACCGAAGTTCATCAATCAGATGGTAGATTCGAATCGACAACCGCTCCGGCACCGCTTCGCCGGTCAGGCTGTCGACGACCTCCTCGGCCCACAAACGAACCTGTCCGGCAAATTTGGTATCGGCACTTTCCGGGCTATAAATTTCGATGGGGGTATGCATACACTGGCAGACACTGTCAATGATGATTGACAACACGGAATCGAATTATACGTTGGCTGTCATATTATTATTGATAAATAATGATTTAATATCCATAGTATAGTCAAACAAAATCGTTTTTAATTTTTTTGACAACCAAAACACTTCCAAAAGGGGGCAAGCTTTTTTTTGATTAAATCGACAATTTCCTTTGCTTCCCTTAATCCATTATCTGGCTTCACATAAGGCGGAATTAATACCGGCTCTTCAATATCAATTTGAACACCGGTGGCTCCTGAAATTGAAGCCAGCCACCCAAGTGATATCATATTTGGATTGCGACTATAACCTGATCCCACGAAATCAATTATTTTGCCTTCACACGTATTGAATGCCGACTGGCCGATCTTCTCACCGATCTTCCTGATGCCTTCAAGAGTCAGCCCCATATGCGTTATTTGATCAGTGAAATGCGTATCACATCCATCCACCAATAATATGATCTCGGGTAAAAACTCCTCACCGAGAGGTAAAACGATTTCATCTATAACATATTCATAACTCCGATCCCCGGCTCCGGGAGGCAGGGGAATGTTTACGGAGTAGCCTTTCCCGTCCTTATTTCCAATCTCATTAATAAAACCTTTTCCCGGGTAGAGCGTCAATGGGTTTTGATGAATGGATATAAACAAGACTCGTGGATCCTCAGAAAAAATTTCATAAATACCGTCTCCGGCGTGTGCATCGGTATCCACAATTAATATCCTCTCCGTGTCGAAATTTTGCATTAGATTTACTGCACAAATACCTACATCACTGAAAACGCCAAAGCCTTTTTCTCGATTTCGAGTTGCATGTTGAACACCTCCACCGACCACAAAGACTTTTTGACATCTTCCCGACTGAACCAGTTCACCGGCGAGTTTCCCGGCGCCCGCCAGAAGTTTGGCGGCCCGCACAAATCCATAAGAAAGAGGTGTATCATGTGGATCCATGCTTTCACATTTATCAATTCGTTCAATGTAGGCCTCGGTGTGGACAAGTTTCAGGTCGTCTTTTGTGGCAATGGGCGGGGAAACAATCTCGAAGGCCGGATGGCCTCCCAGCTTCATCTGCAAATGCTCAATGAAATTTTGATATCTATCCTTTTTAAGCACATGCCCGAGATCATATTCCTTCAACTTTTCATCGTACAAAATAACAAATTTCTTCAATCAATTCTCCTGTCATTTTTTAATGGTGCTACGACTGCTTTCGGGCATGAATTGCCGTTGTGAAAAAAATGACATGTGTCAACAGAAGATGGCAAATCTTGAACGCTGAATTAGGTTTTAACTCCTCACCGGGACCATGGATTGCCTGTCCGAAGCAGCTCACAAAAGCAAAGACGGGCATGCCCTGCGTAGCTTCTTGACCGCCATCTTTTCGGGCGGAGCTTCAGCGAAGACAGAAGTTTTAGCGACAGTGGTTAACATAGGAGGAAGCTACAGCGTAGGGGGAGGCCCAACGACTTGGGCCCTTTTTTATTAAAACTTTTAACTTTCTGAACAAGGCCCTTGCAATTAGGCATTGTATGCTACCGGGTTTAGAAACTGACCTTTGGGCCACAGTCCATCAAGATTAGACCTTCATTTCAATTGATATAATAAGAATAAAAATCCAAATAGTAAATAATTAAGATGTGACTCCATTGTAATTCAGTAATTCTCCTAAAGGCTGAATTACTAATAGTCTAACAAAAGTTAATCATTTTTTCCAACAGTTATTTGAGCTACAGCCTGTTGCTTTACGATAAAAATAATAGATAAATCAATGATTAAGAGTAGATTGCATTCGCCTCGGACACAAAATGTAAAAATAGAACGAACCTCTTTTCTTTTCATCTCATGTAATTTGATAATTCCATATCAGATCATTACATACCTAACCACTGACAGGTTGGCTGGCTTGAATTCTTATAAAAATATCTCCCCGATCTGTGTGAATAATCAGGAGACCGTCTATATAATACCGCCCTAGCTCAAAAGCCAAACCCAGATTCGCACCCTCTTCACACTGTAACGTTACCGGATTTTGCAGCCGCTGGAAATCGAATATTTTCCAAATACCATCTGTTCCGCACGGTGCCCATATGCCATCAGTTCCTACACAGTAAACATCGTGGCCATTCACGGTAATCTCTTCCCCCGGGCCCATATAATTGCCAATTCTAAAATCCGTTATCTCGTATCCATTGTGGTGCCCATAACCTTGTAAATACGTGATGCCATTATAGTAGGGGGCTGGCAACATCAGCAATTTGCCGGGTCCATACATATATTTGGTCTTGCGTACCATAATAGACTTCGGAAAATATAGATCAGCATGATCGGACTTTGCGGTTGCCGTGGCTCGAAAAACAACCTCAAAACTACTAGAACAAACCAAACTCCAGGTCGATAATTCTGCTTGCCACTCTCCGTCGCCGCTTCCTACCATCTGTATTGTCCGGGTTCCAATAGTTGCAGTAACCGCTATCGTTTCTTTGAGTACAAGCGGACCGGCTGTCACATTGACGGAAAAATGACAATTTTCAGCCTCTCTGAGGCAATCTACAGGAGAGGTATCTTCCAGATACAACCGACCGTTTTTGCAAACGTCAAACGCGGCAGCCCTGACTTCCGGCGCCGTAGAGGCTACTTCCTTCCACGCTTGTTTGGCGCACATATAGTCAATAATATCCATAAATTCCAATCGTCCACGCTGCAGCTCAGCGCGAATGGGTGGCTGAGCTGTTGCAGCAACAGAGAAAAAAGAAATGAGAATCGCAACGATATAAGAAAATTTCATTTTCATCCCTCCTTGGTTTGAGTGATCTTCTTACATTTATTTACTCTAAAAGCCGCTGGAGTACATTGTCCGTAATTGGCTGAGGCACGGATTGCCGCATGTTGGTATCACCGCAGAATACGATACGACCGTTTCCGAAGTCCATGAGGCCCAGGACATCAGGGCTGGTCGGCTCTCCGGGGTCTTGAACGTTGTTGTTGTTCAAATCAAGATATGAAAGTTTGGACAATAGGCCAATAATCTGGGCAGTCGCGGGGTAGGCGGTCAGCGCACTGCCGACATCGTAAAAGAGCTCTCCTGAGCCCTGGGTGATCGGATGCACAATATAATTGTTAAGTTTGTTGTCCCCACGTGTTATTCCTTCAAATTGCAAGTCAAAGCTGCTTGCAAGTGCATCGCTTGCGCTATGGTCAGCCAATAATAAAAACCTTCCTCGCAATGTTCGCAGGTACAAAAGGATTATTAATAGAAAAGGATCTTTGAATAGAGAAATCGATACAGGAACAATTATGTCAGATTGAGATGGAATTAATCGCTCGAGATGGATTCAGTATATCTCTAACCGGGACAAGATTGTCAATAGAAATTTGATAGGTAGGTTACTGAATATATAACAAAAACTTTAAATTCGATTTAATTAATATTGTTTCCTCTTAAAAAATAAACCTGAGCTAAAAATTTGAATGAATGTTTTGCTATAAAAAAACTCCCACCTTTCCAAATGAAAGATGGAGTTTCTGCATTTTAATCTTTTGATTTACCCTGAAACTTTCTTTTATCACAGCCACCTCTTTGTTTGAGTTGGCGCATTGCAGTTTCCAAGGATGGCACCAATAAATTTCTTTAAATGGCAAGCGGTTTGAAATGGGACGGATTTGGTATAGGAAAGCGAAGATATCAACTTTTCACCATCGCATTGCATCCGCCAACTCAGTTTATTATATTAGATGCGACATAGCAGGTCATCGCGTATTTTAACCATGGCCAGGGTATCCTGGCCGCAGTAAGTCAGAAGATCGCTTCTGAGCCTGGCTTTCTCATCTGCAGGTGTCGCAGGATCGATCATTCGCAGATATTCAAGAGATGCTTGCATACCGTCCTGAATGGAAAGATTTTCGTAGGTCATTTCCGGCACCAGGGCAGGGAGTACATATTTAAGGGAAAAAGAGCCGTAAAACGTCGGGTGGTAATAATTGTTTCTGATGATTTTGTATAAATCTACAAAGCGGTCGATGACAGATTGGAGCTCGTCAGCATACTGGGGCAAGTGCTCGATAATTGATTTTAGAACCCCGGTTTCATAGCTTGTATAAATTACAATGCTGCCATTGGTTCCCAGAGCATCTAACAGCGTTTGGGTAAATTCTTCCCTGGGGTCTTTGTCTTCGTTGCACAGATATTCACGATGGTCGAGTTTTCCGTTTTCGTGAAGGATGTGATCCGACCACTGAAAAGGGATTGTCTGATAGGGTCGTGTGCCGGCGTAGCGTGGGATTGCAAGGCCGATGGTTTCGAAATCGAGGAAGTGGACAGGGTATT
>JASFTL010000341.1:0-5052 GCA_050053555.1 Desulfobacterales bacterium | reverse complement strand
GCTGGCTGAGTTGATACCAGGCCAGCACTCCGGCAAATGATAAAATGATAATTAAGACGGCCAGCACGGCCTGCCTGGTTTGCAAACCTCTGATCGTCTTTTTGGGAGATACAACCTCTTCCGATTCGGGCATTTTGGCCTTTTCAACAACCGCTTCTTTAATTCGAGCCAGAGACACGGCCACCTCGGCCATCGAGCGCGGCCGTATGTCCGGGTCTTCGGACAGCATAACCTTAAAAAGAATTTTGGCCTCTTCCGGCAGGTCAAGACTGTCGATCCGGCCCAGAAAGTCGGTGATTTCTAAATCTGCTGAAAGCAACTCGATGAAAATTTTGCCCAGCGACCAGATATCACTTCTAAAATCAAGGGGACGCTGGTTGATGATATCCGGGTGGCAGCTCAGCAGCTTTTCAAGCATCGGGGGAGGGCGGTCTTGTTTGGGATCGAAAAAGCGCGAAAGCTTATAGTCAATTTTGATTTCAAGCTTTCCGCTTTCGCCTTTAACCAGCATGATGTCGTTTAAGATGAGGTGGGGAATAAAGTAGCCTTCGTTATGAAGCACCGTCAGGATGGAGGCCATCTGAAAAAAAAGATCAAAGGCCATTTTGCGATCTTTTAGCCGTCCGGAGGTCAGCAACGAACCCCAGCTTTCGGTGTCGATCCACTCGCTGATACGGTACCACAGACCATCGCTTGATCGGCGAATGGCATAATGACGGACGAATCCGCTGTCGGGCAAATTCTTGAGACGTTCCAGCTCTTGTTTGAGCCTCTCAGCCACTTCTTCATCGACCCCCGATCGAGGGGTAAACAGGCGGATCATCACCATCTCACCGGTCCGTTCACGGATGGCCCGGCAAAGAAAACTGGAGTGGCCTTCATGAAGAATATCCACGATGCGATAATCGTCGATGTATTTGCGACCTTCACCGATGATATTCCCACAGGCAGGGCAATGGGTAATCTCTTCGGCAACCGGCTGATCACATTTGGGACAAAGTTTCATAATCTTTTTAATATCTCGGAAGACCCAAAGGTTGAAATGTACGCAAAAAAATACTCAGATACGAATGAAACCGTCTGTAGAAATTTTATGTTCATTTGATAATCAGAGTCAACCTGCAGGGTGGATAACCTTCGGGGCCGAAAATTTCAAGGTTTAATTTCATACAGAAGAGCTTGGTTCAGTAGTAGAGAATAAAAAGAACAATATTTCTATACTTTTCAATATATTGTAAGCATTTCAGCATCATAAGTCAAGCAGAGAAAACCATGTATTTCATGCAATGAATGCATTTGCCGATTGGTAAAACAAGGGTCAATTTTCGGCATGTGTGCTGACAGCGAACAGATATCGAAAAAAATTCGTCTATCTGTTGTGAACCCGCCCCGGCAGCGAAAGCAAAAAATTGTAAAGCGGGGCCAACTTTCGCCACAGAACGACAGGGCGCAGCAGATAAGAAAGCGAATGGTTGTACAGCTTTTTTAAAACATGCTGCAGGTCATCCCCTCCAAGTAATTTAACGATCACCGAATTTTGGCTGTCTAACATTTTAACCAATTTTTCGTAACCATCGTTGGATAATCTTTCAAACAAGAATCGATTGGTACGCGAAATTTCCATGGGTTTCAGCATATCGGCTTGCCACAGGCGATCATAATCATCATTTCTAATGATACTTTGAGCGGCTTGATATCCGGATTTGAGCGCGTACATCATTCCAAAGCCGGCCAGACAATCTTGAAAACCAGCAGCCTCTCCAATGTAGCTCTGATTATCTATTCTGGCATTTTTCGAAAAATACAGACTCCCCGGGGCGGCAAATCGATTCGTTATGGTCGAGACTTTAAAGCTCAATATTTCCTCAAATCGCTTCACGGTAAAATCAAAACGCGACTTATGCTCCTGGCTGTCTGCCGGATTGATTGACGCAATTTCTCCAATTTTGTCGTTGACAATAAAATAAGAATAGATTCCATGTGATAGCCTGTCATCAAAGAGCGTAATGGCTTTATCCGGATGGTCAAATGGAAAGGTGACGCCGGTGACGATAAATGTCGGATCTTTTATTCCGGTTGCGATAATATCTGCTTCATCTGCATCTAACTTCGATCTAAAATGAATAGGTATCTGAGCATCTGCTGCCTGTTTTTGCAAGGCATGGTCGATTGAATCTTCCATCAGCCCTCTTTTTACCAGATACATCAGGGGTTTGGTTGATTTTTTGACACACTTTTCTAAGGAAGGGCTTATGAATTCTATCGAATACCAGGGTTTTACATAAAAATTTTTCTTGATGTTTAAGTTCTGCAATATCGCTAAGGCATCTTCTTCAAAGGTCCAATTCTCCAAAAATTGAAAATCATGGGTGTGTTTGCCACAAAATTTTTTTCGCTCGTGGACTTCCACATTAATGCCTGCGCGCTTTAAATTAATGGCCGCAGTCAGCCCGGCAATTCCGCCACCTAATATTTTTATGGTTTCCATGAATAATATTCCTTCAAATGTGATATTAAAAACCCGTCAGGGATTGGGGAATTTCCCCGGTAAAAAAGTGTTTTTTTTACGGGAGAACCAATTGGTGACTCCCGGCAACGGCGCATCGGTGATTCAAACTGCACTGCCAGCGAATTAAATCAACTTGCCTGATGGGACGTTAAACCTTATCGTTATGTTCCCGACTGAGTTCTGTTGATAAAAAGAACAGGCCTTGCATAGATATTTAGCAAAAATGTACAAATAATGAAATACATCTGACCACCTCTCGCAGGCATTCGCAAATTTCCAACTTTTTTTGCCGGCCGGCATCGGAAAAAATTTCAGGTATGGGCCTTCAAATTATCGATGCCCGGCATCATTATTCAAACAGATTAAAGATACACTTTTAACGCTTCTTTATTTCGTATTCCAGGATTTGTGTTTTCTTGACACGCAGTGATAGTCGCTTTATCCTTCAATCTGGATGTTGCAATGTATCATTTTAACCGAGGGAGCAGTCAATGAAAACCATCATCGAACCGTTTAAAATTAAATCCGTTGAACCGCTGCGCTTTACCACTAGCGATGAACGCAAGGCCATTCTGAAAGCAGCCGGGTACAATCTTTTTAACATCCAGGCCGATGATGTCCTCATTGATCTGTTAACCGACAGCGGCACTGCGGCCATGAGCGCCCATCAGTGGGGCGGCATGATAGAAGGCGATGAAGCCTATGCTGGCTCCAACAGCTTTTATCGTCTGGAACAGACGGTCAAGGATCTTACCGGCTTCCGCCATATCATTCCCACCCACCAGGGACGCGCGGCGGAAAAAATTTTATTCAACATCGCCGGCGGACAGGGCAAGATAGTACCCAACAACACCCATTTTGACACCACGCGCGCCAACGTGGAGATCAGCGGGGCTGAAGCTGTTGATCTGCCCATCCCAGATGGACTCGACCCAACCCTCAAGGCTGATTTTAAAGGCAATATGGAGCTCGATGCCCTTGAATCCCTGTTGCGCAAAAAAGGCCCGAAGCAAATACCGCTGGTAATGCTGACCATCACCAATAACGCCAATGCCGGCCAACCGGTATCCATGGACAACATCCGCAGAACGGCCGAACTCTGCCGTGCTCACGGCATCCCATTTTTTTTGGATGCCTGTCGCTTTGCCGAAAATGCCTACTTTATCAAAATCAGGGAGCCCGGCTACGGGAAAAAAAGCGTCCGGGAAATTGCCCGGGAAATGTTTTCTTATGCGGATGGCTGCACCATGAGCGGTAAAAAGGACGGCCTGGTCAATATGGGGGGCTTTCTGGCGGTCAATGATGATGAACTGGCCGGGCGCGCTCGGAACATTCTGATCGTTACCGAGGGATTTCCCACTTACGGTGGACTGGCTGGCCACGACCTGGAAGCTTTTGCCCGCGGACTGGATGAGGTGTTGGAAGAAGACTATCTTAAATATCGAATTCGGTCCGTTTCTTATCTGGGCGAAAAAATATCTGCAATCGGCGCCCCGATCTTCCAGCCGCCGGGAGGACACGCAATTTATATCGATGCAAAGGCATTTCTGCCGCACATTCCCCCGCATCAATATCCGGGACAGGCCCTGGCCTGCGAGTTGTATCTTTGCGGCGGCATCCGCGCCTGTGAAATCGGCAGTGTGATGTTCGGCAAGACCAATCCAAATAGCGGTGAATTTGAAGCGGCCAAACTGGAAATGGTGCGACTGGCCATTCCCAGAAGAGTTTATACCAAGAGCCACATCGATTATGTGGTGGAATGCGTGGAAGCCGTGTTTCAGAAACGGGAAGAGATTAAAGGGATGCGCATTGTCTACGAACCGCCCGTACTGAGGCACTTCACCGCCACCTTCGGGCCTCTATGAACTGTTCTTAAATCCTCATCTTTTGCCCGAGGCCAGAGTTAATTCTCAACAAAAAAGGTTTCAGGTTTCAGGTTTCAGGATTACGAACCTGATGAAGACCATCAGATTTCAAATGTCTTCTTTTTCCTGAAACCCGAAACCTGAACCGCCACCGGCGGAACTTTTGAACGCTGACACCTGACACCTGAACACTGAAACCTTGTAATTTAAGCCGCAAGCCTATTTTAAGTGCGACTATGCCGTAGCATGACGAATAGCGATATATGAAATTATTTTTGGAATTTAGCGGCGATGCGAACGGTTTGGAAGTGAATATCCACCGTGTCTTCTATATTGGGCGCGTAGCCGCCGGCCATGGTGATGGTCACCGGCAGCCCGGCCTCATGGCAGTAATGCAAAACCATTCTGTCCCGTTCTGCAAGCCCCCCTTTACTGACATTGAGCCGCCCGAAACGATCATTTTTGTGAGGGTCGGCGCCGGCCAGATAAATGACGACTTCAGCTTTTTCCCGTTTCAGAGACGTCAGAATGCCTTCTTGCAATGCATCCAGGTAAACCTGATCATCGGAGCCATCTTCGAGGGCGATATCCAGATCGCTTTTCTCTTTACGATAGGGGAAATTGTTTTTGCCGTGTATGGAAAAGGTAAAAACGCTGGGATCGTTTTGCAATAAAGCT
>JASFTL010000340.1:0-5059 GCA_050053555.1 Desulfobacterales bacterium | reverse complement strand
GATAGAAGCCAGCGGCCAAAATGCTGACACCTGAACACTGACACCTGAAACCATAGACATTGTGTTGTTTAAAGACCTCAACTGAACTGAAATATACCACATGACTTTTGTAATATTTTTATGGGACACAATACTAGTTTTTGTCTTCAAGCCAGACATACTGATAAGGCCTAAGATTAAAGAACTCAGTGTTCACCGTTTCGCCGGTAATCAGATCGGTTGTTTGATCGGCTGATGCGATACCGGAAAGGGATACCGCAACCGCTTCAGACGAAATATTGGTAAGGGCATAAATCGTCTGGTCTTTACCGTATCTTTTCATTCCAAAAACTTTTGGGTCAATTTGCAAAATGTCGAACCCCGCATTGGGGTGAAACGCATTTTGCTTTTTACGGATTTTGATTAAATTCAGATATGGGAAAAAAACCCGAGAACGAAAAGATTCGGGAGTATTCAATTCTGAAATCAGGTTTTCAACCTGAAGTTTTTCGCGGTTGATGGTCCGGGCCCTGCCGGTTTGCTTGACCCCGTCCACCCAGTTGCGAGTGCCCAGCAGGCTGTGGATATAAGTGGCCGGAACACCCGGCAGGGCATATTGGATCGATTGGGACGCCAGGAATTTTTCGGCGCGGGTCGAAAATTTATCGGCCAGAATGGCATCCACATACGTAATGTTTAACTCATAGGGGCTTTCAGACCCATCGGGATTTTGCTTGTAAGATACCTGCCCCTGATTGGCATTCACGATTGCGATTAATTCGTCGAGTTCTTTGGGATCCAAAATGCCTTCCAGCGGCCGGACGCCGATGCCGTCATGGGAGGCCGTGAAGTTAAAAAATGTATTGTTTTCAGATTCCAGGTAGAGGCTACTGGCCCACTCCGAAAGGATGGTGGCATCTTCTTTTGCAAATGAATAAAACAACAGGGGCGGCAATGTAAAATTATAGACCATCTGGGCTTCATCGTGGCCGTCTCCGAAATAACTGATATTTTCATCATGCGGCACATTGGTTTCCGTTAGTATCATCACATCCGGGGCCACCAGATCCAATAGCGCTCGAAACAGTTTAACCATATCATGGGTCTGGGGCAAATGAATGCAGCTGGTGCCGATTTCCTTCCACAAATAGGCAATGGCATCCAATCTTAAAATGGTCGCGCCCTGATCCGCATAAAACAGCAGAACATCGATCATTTTTTCGAGCACATCCAGGCTTTTAAAATTAAAATCGATCTGGTCGGCGCTAAAGGTGGTCCACAGATAAACCGTCTGACCGTCGGCCTTTGTATACGCCGACAGAAGCGGCAAGGACCGTGGCCGGGTGACCATGGATAAATCGGCCGCCGGATCGACCTCTATGGCAAATTCGGCAAATCCGTCCTTGCCCTCAAGGTAGTTTTGAAACCAGCGACCTTTTGACGAGAAATGATTGACGACATAATCAAACATCAGATCAAAATCCTGGCCGATCGCTGCAACCTCTTGCCACGTGCCCTGGTCGGGATCGATCTCAAAATAGTCCATGACCGAAAAACCGTCATCTGAAGAGTAGGGGAAAAAGGGCAGGAAGTGAATGTTGGAAATAGCGCCCTTCAGATACTGGTTGGCAAATTTATGCAAAGTGATTAGGGGCGCTTCGCCCGCTCTCGTCAAGGAGTCGCTATAGGTAATCAAGATCACATCGTTTTGGGAGAAATAAGATTTTCTTTTGCTCTGTTTAACTGCATATTTTTCAATTATCGGTGCAATCCGATCTACGGCAAGCGTTGCGGTTTCTCGCCCATATATTTTTTCAAGCAGGTCTTTTACTTTATCCATGCGTTCCATTTGGCTCTCTTTTTTAGCATTCAGGCGCCAGCCAATTGTGTTCAATCAGATAATGTCTGAGAATTCGTTCTAATACCGTGTAGGAAAAATATTTTTTGGCCAATTCATAATCGTGATCAACCATTTCTTTGCAAAGATCCGGGTTGTCCAATACCTTTTTGGTCTGCTCAACTGCTTTATCGGTAACATAACCATCAATTTCAATCACCTTAAATCCTTTGGGCTTAATATCTTTATTGTAGATGGAATAGGTATTCACGACAATGGGTTTTTTAAAATAGAGCGTCTCCAAAAAGCCATTACCAAATCCCTCAAAGGTAGACGGATAGGTGACCAGATCCGCATAGGGGTAAATATCTTCCAGGGTGTAGATTTTTCGGCCATCACTGGTTGTGCCTCTTTCTTCATTGATGATGTCGGAAACGAAAATTGTATTGACCTTCATCAATTTGGAGTATTGTCTCAGCCGCTGCTCATAGTCATAGCCTTCATCACCGGAGGCATGCGAAATGACCAGTTTGGCTTTTCGGTCCAGTCGGTGAATCAATTCAATTGCATGCTCGATTCCCTTGCGCTGAACCACACGCGTCGGTTGAAGAATGAAGAGCTCATTTTCCTCGATACCCAAAGCTTGCCGCACATCGAATGTATATTCATCCGGTGGCGGCGGGGGATTGTCAAAATCCATAACATTCGGAATGACATGCGCTGAAATGCCGGTGCGCAAACTCAACTGCGCATCTGCGACCGAGTTGATCACCACATGCTCAACTGCTGGCAACACAGGTGGGAAAGCCATGTTTAAGTAATCCGAGACGGCATTGACCATGAATCGGTCCCGTTCCCAGTAAAAGTCATGATGATGGGCCAGCGTACGGATATTGGTTTCTGCAATAAATTCCGTCAACGCAATTCCCAGAGGAATATTCAGCGGAATGGTCAAGGCATTTTGAGGAATAATCAGATCAATATCGAATTTTTTGACAAAATCATATAAATGGTCTTTTAATTTTATGGCCAGTTGATAAATTTTCTTGGAGACAGTGCGGTTACGTGTTGTCACCCCGAAAGAATTATTATAAACTTCTTTAATTTCCGGATGGGTAAAATGGGCTTCTCCAACAAGATAGGATCGCTCCGGCAGCCGGTCTAACTCGCCGGCAAAGTAAAAACACGTCAATCCGAACTTTTCAAAAACATTTGCCCATTTTTCAAGCTCCAGCGATACGCCATCTGTGCCGGCGATGCGCGTGGAAATAAAACCCACATTTTTAACATTATCCTCGGCTCTAAGATCAGGCTTCATCGGCTCCTCTTTTTATTTGCATCGCAACAGATTGAGTTGAAATCCAATAATGAGTATATCACCATCGTTGCATTCCCAAATCCGCATTCCGCAATCGACTCACACCATCTCCTTGGGCTGACCGGTGCATGAAAGGACATTGCTCCACAACCTTGAATACGGATCAATTTGCTTGCGTTTGGATACGGCCACGGGAATCGGCACGTGCGTAAATTCGTCGCTCCAGTGACCCACCACCATGTTTGTTTTTCCACACATTCCGGCATGCACGGCATTATGGCCGAGCAGTAAACAAAATCCCGAATCATGCGGATTTGCCGGCATGCTTCGGATCGTGTAACTGGGATCGATATATTTCAAAGTGATATCCATTTCGATCTTTTTAAAATAGTTTTGAATCCGGTCTTTGAGGAAAAGGCCGATGTCCCCAAAGCGGATATTGCCGGATTCATCGCGTTCGCCGGTGGTTTCCATCAAATCCTGGCCGGCGCCTTCGCCCACAACGACTACCGCATGTTTTCTATTCTTGAGCCTTTCCCTCAGGGCTTCTAGGAAACAATCCAGGCTAAAGCGCATTTCCGGGATCAGACAAAAATTAGCATTTCCGTTGGTAATGGAGGCAAACGCGGCGATAAACCCGGATTCGCGTCCCATCAGCTTGACCAGACCAATGCCGTTTCTGGCTCCCTGGGCTTCTGTGTGTGCGGAATAGATGGCTGTGCGCGCTTCCGAAACAGCCGTTACAAAGCCGAATGACATATCGGTATAGGAGATATCGTTGTCAATTGTTTTGGGGACACCGATGACGCCAATCTTTAAATCGCGCTGGCCGACTTCTTCCGCTATGGCCTGGGCGCCGCGCAACGTCCCGTCTCCGCCAATCGCAAACAGGAGACCGACGTTCATTCGCTCAAGCGTATCCACCATATCTTCAACATCCTGAGGACCGCGCGAAGAACCCAGAATCGTTCCGCCCATCTGGTGGATGTCATTTACCACTTCCGGATTCAAATCAATGGGCGCGTGCCCGTACTTAAATGAAAGCCCCTCGTAACCGTAAGGAAAGCCGAAAACGATTTTGACGCCATAATGGTAATACAGCCCCATAACAATCGCTCGAATCACGTCGTTTAATCCCGGGCAGAGACCACCGCAGGTCACAATGCCGCATTTAAGCTTGGAAGGATCAAAATAAATCTTATTACGGGGCCCGGCGAGTTCAAATGCCGGCGGTCTTTTGCCTTCTTCAAAAAACGATTCGACCCGGTTCGGGTTCGTATGATAAAGCACGTGATCATCTTCTCCCACAAATTGCACCCCGGACATCGGAGAAGCGATACGACACACCCCCAACCGGCCCACATCAAAGTTTAAATTCTTGTCGTCCACAGGGAATCTCCTGCATTATAGTGAGTGAAAGTTTATCACAGATAGTGCTTAAAGATTAAATTCTCTCGCAAAGAGGCAAAGACGCCAGGAGGCTTTTTATTTATTCATTCAAAAATCTTCACGATCTTAGCGGCTTTGCGTGAGCCCATATAATAAAAATAGATTAATTCCGCTTTTTAACAATAGTTCACTTTAGGCACTTTAGATCATTTGTCGGTGAGTGCGGCAACACCCGGCAGCACCTTGCCCTCCATAAATTCCAACGACGCCCCCCCGCCGGTTGATACGTGGGAGACCTTGTCGGCCACACCGGCTTTGTTAACGGCTGAAGCGGAATCTCCGCCGCCGATAACCGTGGTGGCCCCTTTGGCGGTTGCCTCGGCCAGGGCCTTAGCGATGGCAAAGGTTCCTTTTGCAGTTGCTTTGATTTCAAAAACCCCCATGGGGCCGTTCCAGACGACGGTTTTGGAAGCGCTGATAATCGATTGAAATTTTTCGATTGTTTTCGATCCGATATCCAGGCCAAATGCATTTGC
>JASFTL010000339.1:0-5061 GCA_050053555.1 Desulfobacterales bacterium | reverse complement strand
ACCGCTCCTCCGGCAGCGGGTGCGGCCAACAAATTGTGCCTGAAATTTATGGCAAAACGCCTTTCGGCACCTCATCGCTTACTTGAAATCATCAGCGGGCACAACAGCCGTACAAAGCATGTTCTTTTACGCTCAGAACACACACCTGCCTCTGAAAAAGAAAAGCAACGTCTGAAGCACAAAATCGAAGAACTGATTCATAATTGAAGGCCAGGGGAGTTTTTACCTGTAATAATTGGAATCTTGGACAGATAACATACGCTTTGCGGCCATGCTGCGGCAGCGTGGGATTTGAAGCATCAAAAGAAAGCTCTTGACTAATTCTACTAATTTGGTTAAAAAAGACGCCCTTACAGGCAAATTGATGCGGGGTGGAGCAGTCTGGTAGCTCGTCGGGCTCATAACCCGAAGGTCGGTGGTTCGAATCCATCCCCCGCTACCAAAAAATTAATGTGGCTTAGACGAGGATCTAAGCCTTTTTTTATTCCTTTGACCGTCTTTGGCAATTGTATTATATATAGCGGTATAAAATCCAGGCTTTGCAAAATTGTCAACTTCAATCATTAAAGGATTTCCTATTATGGCCGATGCCAAGACTCCAAGTCCAAAAAATGACAAAAACAGGCGTTCGGGTCTAGATCGCAGATGGATCATTGCCCCCCATGATGGTCCTGAAAGACGCAGTGGTAAGGACAGAAGGGAAACATTGAAAAACGGAGAACTTATCGTAGCGGAAAATGGTGATTCAAATGAAATTGCCACCATTCAGGATCTTCTGATGGCCAATTCAATGCAATTGGATGCCATTGCCCAGTTACTGATTGAAAAGGGTATATTTTCCAAAGAAGAACTGTTTGAAATGCTAAAACGCATTCAGAAGGAATACCAGAAAACAGGTGCTCCTGGTGCCTAAACCTTCACCAGATTAAGGATACATCCGTGATCAAGAAAATCGTTTCAGGTGGCCAGACAGGAGCCGACCAGGCGGCACTTGATGCGGCCATAAAACTGGGTATCCCGCATGGCGGCTGGATACCCAAAGGCAGGTTAACTGAAAAGGGATCGTTGTCCGCTAAATACGATCTGAGAGAAATGCCCGGCACCAGTTATGCACTGAGAACCGAGCAGAACGTAATAGATTCCAATGGTACCTTAATCATCAGTCACGGCGAATTAACCGAGGGTTCTGATTACACACGCAAAATGGCTTTGAAGCATCATCGACCGTGGATTCATATCAATCTAAACAAGACGCCTGCCTTCAAAGCCGCTACCTTAATCAGCGCCTGGATTTCGGAAAATAGCATTGAAGTATTAAATGTTGCCGGACCTCGGGAAAGTAAGGATGATTTAATTTATCAAGATGTTTTCAAAATAATCGAAAGTATCTATTATTTGGAATTGATGAAAACGAACCGGTCTGAAATGAAACGGCTTCAAAATAACAACCACAGCAAAAACAATAAGCGGCCCCAAACCGTTCAAGAAGCCATTGTAAGTCTCATATCTGAATTACCATTAAAAGATAAAACGACCATCGCTAATATGGGTGAGGCTGAATTGACCCGTCTCAATGAGCTCCTCGGAAGACACATCCTCGAAAAATTTGGCCTGTGGTCCGGAAATGAAAAGCTGGCAAAATCCTGTCTGGCCCTGGCAGGTCACCCCCTGCAGAGCGAAGACGATGCGGTGAACGTTATCATCAAAAAATTATGGCAGGAATTGAAAGAAACGCATCGGTTAAGAATAATTAAATAACTGAGGTGCCTGGGAGTTTTCTATCCTCGTTTTGCGACCGGCCTGCTCGGGGCTGCGCCCTCTGACTTTATTTGAAAATGCCTGTGCCTGTTGCAAATTGGATTTAAAAAAAACTCCCCGACCGCTCAAATCATTACGGTTGAGACTGTTTGGCCGTTCGCCCGAAAGAATGAGGAGGTATCGTGAAAACACTTCGCGTAACCCTTTTTGCAGTTACCATTTTGCATTTATCTCCCTTTCTATTCGCTGAAGAACAGACAACCCAAAATGACGAAAATCGGATCGTCAATCAGATCGAAATCGTTGCGGATAAATTTACATCCAACAATGATGAAAAATATGCGGAATTTATCGGAGATGTCCGCGCCAGCCAAGGAAAATTTGTAATTACCTCAGAACAACTCAAGATTTATTATAACGCTAGCCCGGATAGTTCTAATTATCAAACAGGTAATCCGGAGCTCATTAAGCAGATTGTTGCCAGCGGCCACGTAAAAATATCATCTGAAAAATACACAGCTGAGGCCGATCGCGTTGAATACGACTTGGACAGCAAGGTTTTGGTATTGAAGGGTGAAAATGTAAAGATCAAAAGCGGAAGAAATTTAATAACCGGTTCAATAATTACAGTCAATCGCCAAAACGGGCAACTGAAGGTCGAGCGTAGCGCTGAAAAACGGGTCAAAGCATTGATTTATTCAAAGGAAAAAACCTCAAAAGATCAGCCGGAAGCGAAGTAAAAAGTTAACTTTTCAACTTTCGTAGTTTTTGTAGATTCCGATATTTAAGCATCAGGTCAAACCATTGTTGAAATAATGGCGCTAAATCCTCAAATGGTTTTTCGCCGGATGACTTTAAGTTTCTTTCGGCTTTCGCCAAATCTTCAAGATAATCATCACGCTCGGGTTCGCGCTTCAAAAGGTACCGATATATTTCGGCGGCTTTATCCCAATGTCCCTGTTCAGCGTAAACCTTTGCCATCGTTGCCGTGTAAAAATCTGTTTCTTTCTCCATCCACCTACACTCCGCTATCCATCTGAAACTTAACCAAAAGCGGGATTTAGCTTATGGCTGTGGTAATTTTTGGGGCTTCAGAATCAGTTCATCTTCAGCGACCATGCCCAGCTCCTGTCGAGCGATATTTTCAATATATTTGGGGTCATGCTTTAATCGATCGATTTCGATACTCAAGGATATATTCTCATGTGTGAGCCCCTCATTTTTTTTAACGAGTTGGTCCCTTTCCGTTTTAAGAATCGTTAAATCAATAAAGCCATGTTCACCGAATATAATAAAAAAGAGCAGCGAAATGAGTAATAGACCCGCAATGGATAAGAAGATGGCTTGTTTTCTTGTCATTTTTTGCTCACGCCCTTTTTAACTTCAGCTGCCACACTCAACAATTCCGGACTTTTAATTAAAAAAGAACATATAGCGAAGATAATCAACCCGATAAGAATAATGGCAAGCAATCCCAACAGCAGTTCAATTGCCAGCCCCCCTTCAGATACGATCAATACCTCTGCCGCCGCCCAAACGATAATACCCATGACGCCCGCACTGAACATCGTCTTGCAGGCCGATTGCAGAATGCTTCTCCAACCCAGGGAACCAAGCTTGGATTGTAGCGCATGAACAAGCAGCCCAAGGTTTAAAATCGAAGCAAGTGATGTGGCCAGAGCTAAACCGCCATGCGCCATGAATCTCATCAAAATAATTCCAAATACAATATTGGCCGCCACAGAGACTGCCGCCATAATCATTGGCGTACGGCTGTTTTTTAAGGCAAAAAAGGTGGCGGCAACAATTTTGACAGCCGAAAAAGCTCCTAAACCCATAGCATAATATAAAAGTGCCTGAGCAGTCAACTGAGTCGCCAGCGAACTGAACTCACCTCTTTGAAACAACAAGACGACGATCGGCTCTCGCAAAATGATTAAACCCACCATGGAGGGAATCGTGAAAAATAGAATTAACCTTACGGCATAACCAAATGTTTGTTTTAGACCTTCAATATCATTGATAGCAGCCTGTCGCGATAGACTCGGTAAAACAGCGGTAGCTGCAGCAATAGCGAATATACCCAGTGGAAACTGAACCAGGCGATCGGCAAAATATAAATAACTTACGCTGCCTTCCTTCAACAGGGATCCGAGAAGACCGTCTACCAGAATATTAATCTGATAGACGGCCCCCCCAAAAATTATAGGAGGCATGAGTTGACCGATTTTTTTTAATCCAGGATGGATAAGATTGCCTTTTTTTCTGAGGATTAGGCCTTTTCGAACCATAAAAGGCAGCTGAAATGAAAGTTGAAGCCCTCCCCCCAGCAGCACACCGATAGCAAGCCCCACAATTGGGCTCGACAGGTACGGACATATGAAAAAAACCGAACAGATCATCGCCAGATTCAGTAAAACCGGAGCCAAAGCAGGAGCTGCGAAATGCCCGAAAACATTTAAAACTCCCATGCATAAAGCGACCAAACCTAAAAAGAAAATGTATGGAAACATAATGCGTGTGAGGGTGATCGTTAGAGGGATTTTACCAGGTGAGTCAATGAACCCAGGTGCAATACCCTTTACGATCAGTGGAGCCAGCGCTATACCGCAAAGCGCGAGCACCACCAGCATGATGGACAATACAAACAGGGCTGACCGTGCAAGGTGCAAGGCTTCATGCCTGCCGTCCTTTGTAAGATAATCCGTCAGAACCGGTATAAATGCATTGCTGATGGCACCTTCTCCAAAAAGCTTTCTTAGGAGATTCGGAATCCTGAAAGCAGCGATAAACGCATCGGTACTGTGACCGGCGCCAAAATACCAGGCAATGACTGCATCTCGAATATAGCCCAAAACCCGGCTGAGTAATGTCGCCGCCCCTACGACTCCGGCTGCTTTAATGACTAGGGAATTTTCTTTCATCTAAATAAAAGAATTTTATTGACATCGCATTTTGTGTCCAGTATAAAAGTTGGTTTATTAGAATCCCAAATAAGGAGTGATTAGCGTTGGCAAATCATAAATCAGCAGAAAAACGCGCACGCCAAAACGAGAAACGGCGGCTGCGCAACAAAGCGGTAAAAAGCAGAATAAAACACTTGACCAAACAGGTTCGGTCATCTTCCGGCCAAGAATCAAAAGAAGCAGCATTAGCCAAATTGAATGCGGCTAAATCTATAATTGACAAAGCGGCCAAAAAAGGTGTTATTCACAAAAAAACTGCTGCCAGAAAAATATCCCGCCTGTCAAAATTGGTAAACGTAATTACCATTTTTTAAGTCCTGCCAAACGGTTAAGCGCA
>JASFTL010000338.1:0-5062 GCA_050053555.1 Desulfobacterales bacterium | reverse complement strand
CGATGAAAGGTTACCGGCTATTCAGCAGATGTTGAATGCAGTATATCCTACACGTATTTCCGATAACATCATGGGTGAATTATACTCAAAGCTTATTATTAATTCCTGTATTAACTCCTTGGGTGTCATTGGCGGTGTTACTCTCGGTGAATTGCTTGCCAACAAAAAAGTAAGAAACATCTTTATTGTTCTTATGCGTGAAGCAATGGCAGTAGCCGATGCGATAAAAATAAGTGTTGAACCGGCTGCCAGCGGGAAACTCGACTACTACAAATATCTTTCGACCCGAGGTGCGATTTCTGATTTCAAAAGACACCTTGTCATCCGTATAATTGGTTTTAAGTACCGTCGAATAAAATCATCCAGCCTGCAATCCATTGAAAGAGGGCGCAAAACAGAAATCAATTTTCTCAACGGGTATATCTGTGACCGCGGAAAAGAACACGGTGTGGCGACTCCCGTAAACGAGGCCGTACGGGATATGGTTCTTGAAATTGAAGATGGAAAACGAGAAATGTCGCTGAACAACATTAAAGATTCTGCTTTTACGGTGATCTAGAACCCGTTTCATGAACGAGACCACAGAGCTGCCATGCATCGCGACGGTATTTCATTTAATACTGAGACAGATAGAGACAGAAAATCGGTTCGATTTCGGTGCCTACAGATTTCATCGATCGCCCTGATCTTTATGGTGTGGGTTGTTCCGATGGTCCGGGCTGACCCATACGAAGTGCTGGTGTTGGATATCGCCGAGGCAAATGATGCTGTAAAAATTGAAGAATTTAAAAAAGATGCAAAAAGGTTTAATTCGCTTCACCGTCAGGGATATTCAGCCGCCAAGCCTTACTTTAATCTGCTGCACATGGCTGATGGAAAGGTGTATTTTGTGTTTGGCTTCCGTGATGAAGTGCAGGGTATTCATCGCCGCAACTATCCCGGGACGGTAGAAAATCTGCGTCGCATGAAACATAAGGGGATCCAAAAGTATCCCCGCATGCGCTGGTTACCGGTGGAAGAAATAAGGAGATTGTTGACCGAACCGTAAAAAGTGATAAAAATAATGAATATTTCTCTGATTAGTATTTGACACCGTTCCCCCAAAAGCATCCATTTTTCACCATTCTCTGCACTTTCTACGAATTTTTTTGGTCAATAAAGAATAAAAGGTCCCGTTATTCCTTTAATGATGGTGCCGTCAGCCAGGTGGCCTTTAACGATGGCATAGCTGATGTCATCACTAAAAAGTGTTTTATTGGCCTCAAACTTGACAATAAGATCCGGGTATAAATCATCGTTAATGTGATCGATGACCGGGGGTTCGAATGATTTAGCATCCACCTTAACAGCAAGATTTTGCAGGTACAAACTCTCTGTTTCAATACTGCTAACATCTAGGTAGGCACTACCCAATATGGCGACACGTATTAATCCTTTGCTGTTTTGATTGAGAAAAACGATCCTGCTAGTTTGCATTGTGCTGGTTTCAACAAAACGAGTGCTTTCACCAGGAGATATCGAAAACTTCACACCTTCAACGAGTGCTGCAACTGCTTTGGTATTGGTAACCGAGGAAGTGACTGTACAGGAATTGGGCTCAAATTCTATACTGTCACCTGAGCTTCCAACCAGACTGATCAATCTCCCATTGCCGGCCATAAGCTCCATCGCTACGTTGCCATTTGTGACCGTCAAGAAAACGTTTTTAGAGGTGAACAGCAAATGGCCGCCATTGTCGGCAGAAACGACAGGATGCCGTTCGCTGCGATTCGTTATGGTGACGGCATCTAATGAAATACCGTCTTGCTCTATTACATCAATACGGAAATCTAAACTCGATATGCCTGCTTTTTTTGCTTCTGAAATAAAGCGACTTGAATATAATGGGTAGACGCTGCTGTTAGCGACAGTGACAAGTCCTGAAAGCAATATTAGAGAAAATAAAAATATTTTTAGGATCCTCATTATAAAATGCTATCCCCCCTCTAACCGGTATGCGATGCCGAAAAATAGGAAATTAGAGCTCGGCAGGTAACGCCCAAAAATAAAAGCAAGACATATGCCAGTTAAACCAAAACAAATAATTTTGTATAAATGCAATAAGATAAGTCAAGTCCGACCAAATTCTTTTATCGAAATTTGTGAAACGAAGTAATTAATTTTGTGGTAACTGCGTCATAATACTTAAGTGTTAGACAACTAATACTTAAGCGCTAATACACTTGGCTTTGAATCAACAAAACAAAGGATAGTGATGGCCAGCAGTATAGGAAAGTTCTAGGAATGTTTCCCTTTTTACCTATTTTCCACACCAACAGCTTTAATTTCCTCTGCTTCAGTCCTCAAGTTTTGCCGATTTTCAACCGATATTAAATCAATACGGGTATTTTCTTCTGACCGCAAACCTTCGAGGACGAAAGGCAAACAAATGTCAGCATCTAACTTGCCAACTTCCGGTCATTCGTTAAACGATATCAAAGAGACCGGTCCTGATCCGATTGACAGCATTTACTTGCAGCAGGTGAGCAGGAAGCTTTGGAGGATATTGGATTCTCTGAATGAGATGGAGCGTAAAGTGCTGGAGATGCGTTTTGGTCTGGTGAACGACGGTGAAATGACAGTTGATGAAGTTGCCGACCAGATGGGATTACCACCCGAACGCAATCGGCAACTGGAAAGCAAGGCCCAGCGCATTTTACGCCATCCTGAATGCAGTCATAAATTAAGAACGCACCTTGGTTAACCCGGTTAGAATCGCCATGCTATTCGTTTTGAAGGTCGTCCCGTGCGCCGACAATTGAGCTGAAAACCAGAAGACGTCCATTGCTTTCCCCCGTGTTCCACCGATAATTTTTAAGTGACATCCCTTGCCGGCTACGATGTCGTTTCTTTATCACGCAATATTTGATTACGTGATTTTCTTAACTCAAGAAGACAGGTGATGATAGTCAATGAAAGGCGCGCAGTATACAATTCTAAAAAAGCAATAAAGAAAAAAACAAGGCTCGATAATAGCCAGGGAGTGGATCTGCCCGTAGTTTTAAAATACTCGGTCATCGTCAAAAGCAAGGCACCATTAATAATCCAGGTACAAAAAAATATTGAGCTCAGCCATAAGATAGCGATAAATTTTTCCCCCGTTGATTGGGCATCTAAGATCAACCATGGCTCCCCTATACCTTTATCCGGACCATTCATTATTCTTTTTATTCGGTTATGAATCATTACAAAAATGATAAAGCTCAAAACAGCAATAATCCAGATTGAAGATTCGGTGCGGAAGGCTTTAAATTCGATCCACGGAATTTTTACCTTTCTTCGATAGTAATTATCGTCTAATGTCCGTAAAGCTTCAGAAAGATTATCGCCTAGTTTTATCTCTAGTTCAGCGGCAGTATTTCTGTATTCGTCAGATAAATATGTATTTTGAGGGTGAAAATCTCTTGTTCGCCAGGAGCTTTCAACTGAAATATAAAGACATCGAGGTTCTTTGGTGTATTGGTACACCGTAATATTTTCAAATGTCTCATTAAATCCTTTGATCTCTTTTTTAGCAGGCGGCTTAGTGCCGGAATCTGTTTTTTGTTGATCGCAAGCATCCAGATGCTTAGGCAAGTCCTCTAACTTTTCTATTTTTGTATTCGTCTTGATTTCATTTATTACCAGATCGAGTACATATAACTCGCGTATTTTAGAAAACTCATGACTTCTGGAGCTATGAAATACCGCCAATTCCCAGGCTATATATGTTAAGACTAAAACTGAAAGTGAGAGCAGACGTGCAGATGATAAATATCTAGCGGCCATTATTATTCCTATTGAATATAAGATATAAAACAGGACCAAAAGTCCAGAAGATCAGAGGAAAGGATATGTATAAAGCCATCCATGTGCCGGTTAACCAGGAGTATGCTTTGATTGTTCGAGCCAATACATCGATTGGCAGAGCAACAAAATACTCCACGCAACTGGCAGCAAACAAAAAAGGAAGCGCCCTGGCAAGCATGGATTGAAGCTCATTTTTACCGCAAATCCGCCACATCAAAATAAATAATAAGATCCAAATTACCAGCATTAATATATACATATAATACCGAGCCGGACCGCCAGGAAAACGCCCATCAACTTCTTCCAGCCTATTGATGAATTCGAGAAAAGTTAATAGCCCGCCGCATAATAGTGCAGCGAAGAATCCTGATAAAAGAAAGATCGAAATAAATTTTTTGATATGTTTCATAACCCTTTTAGATTTTGAATAACCTGTCATGCACCATAAAATTGCCAATTGAGTAATGATGAAAGAAATTACGATGAGTCCCTTGACATCTTTAAAAAAACTTATAAAAACAAACGCTTGACTTGCTCTATCGAGTTCCTCCCACGGATTTTCGTCTCCGCGCAATAAACTAAATACGCCATGGCCGATTTCTTGTATGATTTCAAGTGGATATAAGCTGCAGGCTAAAATAAAACAAAAATGTAATACCAAATACCCGCCTAGTAGCCAATATCTATAGTTGAACAAATGTTCTACAATAATATCATTTGAAGAGCGCATAATGTTGTTGAAGTGACAGGCTTTAAGAATGAATATATTTTCTCGAACGCATCGCCTTTCTTTACAAACAAAAATAAACCACAAAGTAAAACAATCAACAAAACAGCGGAGGAGGGACGCCTTGAACCTTTATTTCATATAACTTTAAATCTTAAGTATGTCCCCATTTGCCTCGAGGACTTCATCCGAGATATTTAAAAGCAAAAATTTATCAAGACGCATTTGATTAGTAGAAGCATTATTGACAAATATTATATGATGACCATTTTTTAAGCATTAAAATTATGATCAACTGTCTTGTTAAACAGAGGAGATGATGACCATGAAGTATTATAAAATTATTTTCAGCTGTTGGCTTGTCACGATACTTTGTACAGCCGCCATGGCCTATGATTTTCAGCAGGGTATTCATGGGATGAAATGGGCTAGTTCCGTATCGGAAAATGATGATTTGTCGAAGGTTCATGAGACGGCCATGGCCGTTTACTATGTCAAACCGAACAC
>JASFTL010000337.1:0-5081 GCA_050053555.1 Desulfobacterales bacterium | reverse complement strand
TCATCATAGCCCGGCAGCCAAAAAGCCGCCCACATGCGTGAGCTGCCATGGTCAGCCTTTTGATGAGAGAGATCTGTTCAAACCGGGGCTTATGGCGGCTTACCACCGCCAGTGTATGGAATGTCACAAGGAGATGGGCATTGAAAAACCGGTGGCGACCAATTGTACGGCCTGTCACCAGAAAAAAACCCAATGATAACCCGGATAATCTGGGACTATAAGTTGAATTTTATTAAATCACGAAAGCACGAAAGGATCAAAACACGAAAGAAAAAGAATAATTTCGTGCTTTTCAGATTTCGTGTTTTCGTGATGAAAAAAAGTTTTGTAATAACCTACTAAAATTTCATTTTTAAGAAACGATTGGCAGGTAAAAGAGGAAATTATGTCGATTACGCGCAGAAAATTTCTGGGTTGGTTGGGTGCTGCAGCTGCCGGCTCCACCGCACTTGCGAAAACCACTAACGCGGTCTCAAACAAGCATTTTACCGGTTATCCGAACAGTGTGGGGGTGTTATTTGACAACACGCGCTGTATCGGGTGCCGCAAATGCGAAGAAGGATGCAACACCGTCAATGAGCTGCCGGCTCCGGACCAACCGTTTGATGATCTTTCGGTGTTGGATAGTAAACGCCGAACCACCGCCAAGACTTACACGATTGTCAACCGCTACGATACCTTCAGCAATGTCAATTTGAAAGGTCCGCTGTACCGCAAGGTGCAGTGCAATCATTGCCTGGAGCCGGCTTGTGCTTCAGCCTGCTTTGTGCGAGCGTTTACAAAGACGCCCAAAGGTGCAGTGATTTATGACGCATCGGTTTGTGTCGGGTGCCGGTATTGCATGATTGCCTGTCCCTTTGAAATCCCGACTTACGAATACGAAAAAGCCCTGGAACCGCGGGTGATGAAATGCACCATGTGTTATCCACGTATCATAAAAGGGCTGCTCCCGGGCTGTGTGCAGGCCTGTCCCACCGAAGCCCTGACATACGGCAAGCGCACCGATTTATTAAGAGTCGCGCGTGAGCGCATCTCAAAATTTCCGGATCGATATGTGAATCACATTTACGGCGAACATGAGATGGGAGGAACCAGCTGGCTGTATCTTTCCGCCGCGCCTTTCAAAGAGATCGGAATGCGCGAGGATTTGGGTTTCACCTCGGCACCGCAGCTCACCGCTGGTGCACTGAGTGGTGTGCCGATTGTTGTGGGCCTCTGGCCGGTGCTGCTCACCGGAATCTATGCCATGTCAAAGCGCAAAGAAAAAATCGCGAATCAGGAAACAAATCAGGCAGTTGCAGCTGCCATCGAACAAGCCAACGCTGAGGCAAAAGCCCAGCATGCCAAGGAAATGGAACAGGTTCAAAAATTAAAACAAAAAGAGATCGAAAAGGCGGTCAGCAAGGCGCTTGAAGAAGCTGCCAAGCCCAAAGAAGAGGAAGACGTTTCCGAACCGCAACCCGAAGGAGCTGATCAGAAGCCAAGTGAGGAGGATTCCTGATGTCTGATGAAGTAGCGACAACCGGTAAATCTTTTTTAACGCCCTTTAATGTGGTTGCCGGAATTATTGTCATATTAGGATTAATTGTCACGGTCTTACGCTTTACAGGAGGCCTGGCCTCAGTGACCAATCTTTCCGATGATAATCCCTGGGGGATATGGATCGGGTTTGACCTTCTCGTGGGTGTGGCCCTGGCGGCTGGGGGGTACGTTACCTCAGCGGCGGTCTACATTTTCGGGATGAAAAAATACCATTCGGCGGTCCGGCCGGCAATTCTGACCGGATTCCTGGGGTATGCACTGGTTGTCGTGGCGCTGCATTACGATGTGGGAAGGCCCTGGCGGTTGCCGTACCCGTTCGTTGTTCAGCAGGGGACCACATCGCTGCTGTTTGAAGTGGCTGCCTGTGTTGCGCTTTACCTTACGGTTCTTTTTATCGAATTTTCAACGGCAGCCATGGAATGGCTCGGACTGAAACGGGCGCGCAGTCTTGTGGTTAAACTGACGTTGCTCTTAACTATTTTCGGCGTTATTTTGTCTACTTTGCATCAATCATCATTAGGCGCCCTCTTCTTAATCGCACCGGCTAAACTTCATCCGCTATGGTATTCGCCCTATCTACCGGTGTTTTTCTTTGTTTCAAGTATCATTGCCGGTCTTTCAATGGTCATTTTTGAGAGCACACTGTCACACCGTTATTTTGCCGATAAGATGGACGAGGCCCATATGAAGGAAAAAGATACGGTTGCGCTGGGGTTCGGCAAAGCCGCATCGCTGGTGCTGGCCGGCTATTTTATTATCAAAGTGATCGGAATATCGGCAAGTAACAGCTGGCACCTGCTGGCAACCAATTATGGTCTCTGGTTTCTGGTCGAACTGCTGGGTTTCGTGGCGTTGCCCTGTTTTCTATATGCCGTCGGCGTGCGTGATAAAAATTTAAAACTAATTAAATGGACGGCTGCCTGGACGGTGCTGGGTATCATGGTTAACCGCTTAAATGTTTCTCTGGTGGCATTTAACTGGCATCTGCCAGCGAGTGAACGCTATTTTCCGCACTGGATGGAAATCGTTATTTCGGTTTTTCTGGTGACCGTTGGAATTATTGTCTACCGATTTATCGTTACCCGTATGCCGATATTGTATGCGCATGCGGATTACCCCGATCATTAGTTATCCGTTATTGGTTATTTGTTATTCGGGCAGGTATTTTTTTTGTTATGATGAGCAGCTGCTCAATTTTTTCTAATAACGAATAACTGATAACAAATAACAGAAAAGTTGAGTAACTAAAATGTTTATAACCTGAATCGAATCGGTTTTTAATAAACGACATTAAGGGAAAATAAAATATGGAAGGCGGCATTCATACGCTACAGGAATACATGTTTCGCACCGAAAGCATCACCTACATTTTAATCGTCGGTGCGCTTTTGGGCATCACCTTCTTCTGGCTGTTTCTGAGTCAGCGGGATGATGATGAAGAATAAAACCTGTCCCAATCCGCCTCAGGCGGACGAAGTGCCCAGGGCTGCGTTATCCCGCATATGCGGGGACCCTGAACCCTGATCCACCCTTTGAGACAGGTTTTGTAAGCGCTCGTATTCGTCTTAAAATTTTAAAAATCAGGCGGCAAATAAATCAGTAAAGGAGTCACGCATGTATGAGTTTTTAACCGGACCGATGGTATGGATATCATTCGGAATTTTTATTATCGGTTTGATTGTTCGGGGCGTGCGTTATATCAAAGGACTTGATTGGAAACTTGACCGGGTCACCTACAATGAGAATGTGTCCTATGGTGTCAAAGGAGCGCTGAGGTCCATTCTATTCTGGATGTTTCCATACGGAACCCGAAGTTGGCGTAAGAATCCCTGGTTCACGCTTTGGGTATTTACGATGCACATCGGTCTGCTGTTTACGCCGATCTTTCTGCTGGGTCATAACATCCTTTTGAAAGAAAAATGGGGCTTCAGCCTCTGGACCCTGCCGGAGAGTGTGGCGGACGGTTTGACAGTTGTCGTAATCGTTTCGGTAGTCTTTTTAATTTTGCGGCGTATCGCTTTGCCAGAAGTTAGAATTATTACGAACTGGTACGACTACCTGTTATTATTGATTGCTGTGTCGCCTTTTATTACCGGTTTTTTAGCCTATCACCGCGCGCCGGATTACTATTTTTGGCTGATGGCGCATATTATCTGCGGTCATATCGTTTTAATTGCCATACCGTTAACCAAGCTTTCGCATTTTCTGCTTTTTTTTATGACGCGGGCCCAACTCGGCATGGATTACGGTATTAAGCGCGGTGGAATGAAGGGCAAAGGCTTGGCGTGGTAAAATTTCACTTTTACAAATTTAGGTTAAACCATGATTGCAGCATTCCATTATTCCAATTTTCCTGATACATTTGTCCTTAAAATTAATTAATCTATGGGGATTCAGAACCATGCCAGAAGGAACACTTTGCAATAAAACACCTGTTACGACCAAAGAGCAACTCCAGGCCCTGTTATCCGATAAAAGCGGGGCACAATACTATGAAGAAATGAATGAACTGGAGGTGGATCGCAAAGCCCTGTGGGGAACAATACAAAAAAGCTTGAAATCACGCACCAAAACGTGGCTGGAGATTTGCTCGCATTGCGGCTTGTGTGCCGAAAGCTGTTTTTACTATCTTGCCAACAACCGGGACCCCCGGCAGGTCCCGTCCTATAAAATTCAAAAAACCCTGGGTGAGTTAATCCGGCGCAAGGGAGAGGTGGACAATGCGTTTATGCAGATGAGCATGGATTGGGCTTATTCCAAGTGCACCTGCTGTACTCGCTGCGGTGTCTATTGCCCCTTTGGAATTGATACCGGTGTAATGTTTAGCTATCTGCGCGGGCTGCTTTACGGGCAGGGTTTTGTTCCCTGGGAAATGAAAATCGGTGCCGGCATGCACCGTATTTTCCGGGCTCAGATGGATATTACCACCGAAGACTGGGTCGATACGTGCGAGTGGATGGCAGAAGAATACGAGGAGGATTGGCCCGGCCTGGAAATTCCGGTGGATAAAAAAGACGCGGATATCATTTATACGGTCAATGCCCGGGAACCCAAGCATTACCCGGAGGATATTGCCGAAGCCGCCATTTTGTTTCATGTGGCCGGTGAAAACTGGACAGTCCCCAGTGAGGGATGGGAGGAAACCAGTCTGGCCATGTTTGCCGGCGATTGGGAAGCCGCCAAACTCCAGGTCGAATCGGTATACGATGCCATGGAGCGCTTAAAACCCAAGCGCATGGTGGTCACCGAATGCGGACATGCGTATCGAGCGACCGTTATTGAAGGTCCTTACTGGGCCGGTCTTAAATCCGGTAAAACACCGATTGAAAGCCTGCACTATGTTGAATGGGTCGCTGAGGCACTGCGTACCGGAAAACTAAAAATCGATCCGTCCAAAAAGATTAAGGAGCCGGTAACCTACCAGGATTCCTGTAACTACATTCGCAATGGCGGTCTTGCAGACGTGGCCCGGGAAATTATGAGTTATATGGTCGAGGATTTCCGGGAAATGACGCCGAATCGCGAGCATAATTTTTGTT
>JASFTL010000336.1:0-5089 GCA_050053555.1 Desulfobacterales bacterium | reverse complement strand
GAGTAAAATTGAGGAAATTCGATATTGCGCTTGAGCATACGCGGAGGGCGATGAGCGCTAGTCGATGCATACCGCCCCAATCATGCATCCGCAAATTCCTGCATCTTGATGCCTTTGCGTTTGCGTTCCTCTAAAACATTGTCCAGCCAATCCGGGTCCATTTCGGGCACGGAAGACAGCAGCAGTTCCGTATACTCGTGGTGCGGCGGAGTGAGAACATCTTCTTTGACACCCTGTTCGACGATGCGGCCTTTCAGCATGACGACCATCTCATCGGAAATGGCCTTAACGGTGGCCAGGTCATGGGTAATAAAAAGATAAGATACCCGCAGTTCCTTCTGCAGCGCCTGAAGCAGTTGCAATATACCCTCGGCAACCAGTTGATCCAGGGCCGATGTGGGTTCATCGCAGATAATCAGATCCGGCTTGGCCGCCAGAGATCGGGCAATGCATACTCTCTGCTTCTCTCCGCCGGACAGCTCATTGGGATAGCGATCGATATATTTTCTGGGCAACTCAATCTGCTCCAGCAATTCGTAAACGCGGTCTTCTCTTTCTTTGCCATGCATGCCAAAATAGAAAGTGAGTGGACGACCCAGCACACTCCTGATTTTATGTCGGGGATTGAGGGCCGTGTCCGGCATTTGATAGATCATTTGCGCCAGCCTGAGCATTTCGCGCGTGCGGTTTTTTAAGGCCGGCGGCAGCTCCTCCCCCTCGTAAATGACTCTGCCTGTAAGCGGCGGCAATAATCCGGTAATCACCCGGGCCAGCGTGCTTTTGCCGCTGCCGGATTCGCCGACCAGTGCGACGGTGCGGCCTCGCCTAATTTTAAGATTAATATCTTCAAGCACCAGATCAGTTTCTTTGCGGGAATAACTGGCCGATACGTCCTGAACGTCCAGCACAATATCCTTCTCCGATTCGGATAGATCCTTGTCCTCTACCAGGGTGCGTACCGAAAGAAGCGCCCGGGTATAGTCTTCTTTGGGACTGGCCAGCATTTCCCTGGCATAATTTTCTTCAACCAGCTCACCGTATCTCAGCACCATGATGCGGTCGGCAATTTGAGCCACGACCGCCAGGTCATGCGTAATATACAGCGCCGCCGTATTGAACTCCCGGGTGATTTTTTTAATGGCCGCCAGAACCTCGATTTGGGTGGTCACATCCAGGGCCGTGGTGGGTTCGTCAAATATGATGATATCCGGGGTGCACGCCATGGCCATGGCGACCATGGCCCGTTGCAGCTGTCCGCCGGAAACCTGATGGGGATAACGATAACCGATCCGTTCAGGATCCGGTAGCAACAAACGTCGATAGATATCGACGGCCTGTTTTTCGGCTTCGGTAAAACTCATTTTGCCGTGCTGAACCGGTGCTTCGGCATACTGTTTGATGAGGCGATGGGCCGGATTAAATGAGCCGGCGGCACTTTGGGCGACATACGCAATGCGCGTGCCCCTGATCTTTCTGAGAAACTCTTCCGACTTACCGAACAGCTCAATGCCGTCAAAGACGATCGAGTCGCCTGTGATGCGGCAGCCCATCCGCGTGTAATTCATGGAGGCCAGACCGATGGTCGACTTTCCTGCGCCGGACTCTCCGATTAAACCAAGGACTTCACCTTTGTTCAGTCTTACATTGACGCCCTTGACGATCGGCACCCATTGCTCATCACTGAATCCCTCTATCTTCAGGTTTGTCATTCTGAGTATTTCAGTCATAAGTCATCCCTTTTAGCAAAATTGAATATTGAATATTCAATCTTTCAGTCCGCTGGCAACGTGCAGAAACCAGTCAACAATTAAGTTGACCCCGACGGTCAGAAATGCAATCGCCCCTGCCGGAACGAGCGGTGTCAGAATGCCGAACGTAATCGCACCGGCATTTTCCCGGACCATGCCGCCCCAGTCCGCATCAGGGGGTTGGATACCAAGGCCCAGAAAGCTCAGGGCAGCAATGAATAAAAAGACGAAGCAGAACCGCAAGCCAAATTCGGCCACCAGCGGCGGCATGGCATTCGGCAGAATTTCCTGGCGCATGATCCACCAGATGCCTTCACCGCGCAGCCGCGCGGCCTCGACGTATTCCATGACTTCAATATTCATGGCCACGGCCCGCGACAAACGGTACACCCGGGTAGACTCCAGCAATGCAATCACCACAATTAAAGCGGTCATCGATGTGCCCACCACCGACAGCGCAATCAGGGCAAAAATAAGGGTCGGAAAGGCCATCAAAATGTCGATCACACGGCTCAGAATCTGGTCCGTCCAGCCGCCAAGTGTGGCCGCGAAGAATCCGCAAACAATGCCGAGCACGAATGCGAGCGCCGTTGTGATCAAAGCGATAAATATGGTGTTGCGGGCACCCCACATCAAACGGGTGAACAGATCGCGCCCCAGGTGATCGGTGCCCAGCAGATTGTCCTTGCTAGCAGGCAGCCAGACATCGCCCACGACCTCGGTTTGCGTATAGGGAAGATAGGGGGTAAATGTAAGTGCCGCTGCAATGATGTTCAGCATTACCATTGCTATGCCGACTCGGGCGCTCCAGGGTGATTGTCTGAGTAGTTTGAATACCGCCATCTGCCTTTCTCTCCTTATCTTGGATTCCGCATTCGGGGATTGGTGAGAATTGACAACACATCGGCGAGAAGATTAAGCGTAATGTAAACCGCTGCAAAAATAAGGCCGCTGGCCTGAACAACCGGGATGTCACGCTTTGATACCGAGTCCACCAGCAGCTGCCCCAAACCCGGGTAGACAAATACCACCTCAACGACCACCACACCGACAACCAGATACGCCAAATTCAGCGCCACCACATTGATCACCGGCGAAAGCGCATTAGGAAAGGCATGCAAAACGATGACCCGTAAACGCTTGATACCCTTCAGTTTTGCCGTCTCGATAAAGGGACTGGCCAGGATATTGATGATTGCTGCGCGGGTCTGGCGCATCATGTGGGCCACGACAACCATTGTCAGCGTCAGGCAAGGTAGGACAATCGCAAAAATTTTCTGGCCGAACGTCATCTGGTCATTGATGTTGGAAATACTGGGAAAGATAATGACCTGCACCGACAGCAGCGCAATTAAAATGTAGGCCACAAAAAACTCCGGAAATGAAATCGTGCTGAGCGTCACCATGGAAATGATACGGTCGAACAAGCTGTTACGATAGAGCGCCGCCAATATTCCCAAGAAAATCGCCACCGGCACGGCGATCACGGCTGCTGAGGCTGCTAAAAATATCGTGTTTTTAAAACGCCAGACGATGAGCTCGGCCACCGGCCGTTTGTTGGCCAGAGAGTTGCCCAGATCACCGCGTATAAAGGCACCCAGCCATAAAAAATACCGCTTCACCGGGGGTTCGTCCAACTTCAGCTCCTTGCGGAATTGGGCCACGGTCTCCGGCGTTGCCTCCTGGCCCAAGATAGCGGTCGCCAAATCGCCTGGAAGCGCCTCCACGCCGACGAAAATAAGCACTGAGATGGCGATTATCGTCAGCAGGCCCATGCCAATACGTTTGATCACCAATCCTGAAAGTCCACTCATTTTTCATTCTCTTTCGGGGTTTGAGCTGATGATTTCATGTTAGATCCCTCATCCCGCCCGCTTTCACGGGCAGGCTGAGGGGATCATTTTATGGGCTGCTAATGAGAGTCTTATGGCCGGTTTTTTAAACGAACCACCAGCGCTCGGCCGCTCTGAAGCCGTCAAATTCCCAGTTGGCGGCCGGGTTTTTGAACCCGCACTTATTGCTCGCAGCCGACAGTTGCAGGGCAAAGGCCGGAACCGGAGTGGCGCCTTCATCTTTGACAATTTGCTGGCATTCCACGTACAGTTCACGGCGTTTTTTGTCGTCAAGCTCCGCGCGGGCAGCCCTGAGGAGCTCATTGAACCTCGGGTGTTGCCATTTGGTGTCGTTCCAGTTGGCATCGGCTGAATAAGCCAGCGAGAACATCCAGTCTGCGGTCGGACGGCCGCTCCAGTAACACTGCACCCATTCCTTCTTGATCCAGACATTTTCCCAGTAACCGTCGTCCGGCTCGCGCACGACCTGGATCTTTACCCCGGCCTTGGCTGCCGATTCCTGAATCAGAACAGACGCATCCACGGCCCCGGGAAAAGCGGCGTCGGCCGCATGCAGCTTGAAGGTGTGATCCAGCATTCCGGCCTTTTTCAGATGAAATTTGGCCTTGTCCGGGTCGTACCTCCTCTGGGGAAGTCCCTTGGCAAAGTATTTATTGTTGCGCGGGATGGGGTGATCATTGCCTAAATAGCCGTAACCGCGCAACACCTGTTTGATCATCTGCTCGCGGTCAATGGCGTATTTGAGTCCCAGCCGGACATCGTTGTTGTCATAGGGCTTCATGGTGGTCAGCATGGGGATGGTGTAATGTCTGGCCCCTTCCAGTTTTAAGGCCTGAATGTTGGGGGCTTTTTCCAGCCGATTGAAGGTTTTGGGCTCACAGCGGTTGATCACATCGACCTGGCCGGTCATGAGGGCATTGGTTCTGGCGTTGGTGTCCGCAATCCCGATAATTTCCACCTCGTCAAAATAAGGGCGTCCCTCTCTGAAGTAGTTGGGATTGCGTTTGCCCAAAAATCGAACACCGGGCTCCCAGGCCTGCATGCTGAAAGGTCCGGTGCCCACACCCTTTTCATATTCTTCGCCGGTAACACCCTTGGGTACGATGGGAATGTGATAGTCACTGGCGATATAGGGGAAGTCGGCATTGCCCTCAGCCAGGGTGAAGATCACGGTATTTTTGCCGTCGGCCTTGATGTCTTTGATAGGCTCCACAACACCCTTGGCGGCAGATTTGGTTTCCCCGCGATGTACATTGTATGAATAGACCACATCCTCGGCGTCCATGGTTTTACCGTTGTGAAATTCAACGCCCTTACGCAGTTTAAAGACCCATTTGGCGGCATCGGGTGAGGCTTCCCAGCTTTCAGCCAGTTCGGGGATTGCTTCGCCCTTGTAGTCGACTTCAACCAGCATGTTCCGGAGACATTGATTGGTCGTCTGGGGCATGGTGTGCATCAGTGTACCCGGGTCCATGGAATCGGTGGTCG
>JASFTL010000335.1:0-5096 GCA_050053555.1 Desulfobacterales bacterium | reverse complement strand
TCAATTAAATTTACTGTCATACGTCACTCAAGCAACGGCACTTTTGAACGTTTATGCTCATCTTCATTCAATCGGGCGCCGGCCTGGCGGATTCATTGCAACGGTTCTGTGCAGGAAAGGGGTTGATAACTTGAAACAGCAAATAAATGGGCGCATGCAGACACTGACCCAATCTGATATCATGCAGATTCACGATGCGTCTGTGGATATTTTGGGCAGGGTTGGTGTGGCTTTCAACCATGAAGAGGCCTTGAATATTTTTAAAACCAAGGGTTTCAAGGTGGAAGGCCAGACCGTATTTATGACCGAAAAGAACATCCGACAGGCCCTGGCGTCGATACCGTCGCACTTTATGCTTTCAGCCCGCAACCCCGAGAAAAGTGTCCAGGTTGACGCAGACAGCTTTGTTGCGGCACCGGGTTACGGGGCGCCCTATGTGGTCACAACAAGCGGCGAACGGCAAAAGGGGTCCTTGCAGGATTACGAAAACTTCTGCAAGCTGGTTCACACCTCCAAACAAATTGATGTCACTGGATATTTGATGGTGGAACCTTGTGACAGGCCACCCAAACTGGCTTATCTGGACATGATGCGCTCAAATATTGTTTTATGCGATAAACCCTTCATGTGCAGCACCGCCTCCAAGCAAGCCGTTGAAGACAGTCTGGAGATGGCAGCCATCGTATTCGGCGGCAGACAAAAAATTCAAGACCATCCGGTAGTCATCGGCTTGATCAACTCTCAGTCTCCGCTGCAGTTTACTCAAAAAATGACAGGTTCCCTGATAGCGCTTGCACGTTGCGGTCAGCCCTGTATCATTTCATCCGTCATCATGGCCGGGTTGTCGGGCCCGGTAAATCTGGCCGGCGCCCTGACCCTTCAGAACGCTGAAATTTTAGCGGGTTTGATCCTTGCCCAGCTTGTTCGAGCCGGCACCCCGGCGGTTTATGGTTCGGCCTCAGCTCCCGTTGATATGAAGACCGGTGCCTTGGCCATCGGCGCGCCCGAACTTTCGATCATTATTTCGGCCACCGTACAAATGGCAAGATTTTACAATTTGCCCTGCCGCTGCGGTGGCGGATTGACAGACGCGCACATCCCGGATGCCCAAGCTGCGCTGGAGTCCGCCTTTAGCCTGTCGGCTGCTGTGAGAAGCGGTGCGAATTTTATTCTGCATGCTTGCGGTATTTTGAGCTCGTTTATGGCCATCAGCTATGCGAAATTCGTACTGGACGAAGAAGCACTGGCCATGACGAGAAGAATGATGGTGCCGGTCGAGGTGTCGGATGACACGCTGAGCCTGACTTCGATCAAAGAGGTGAACATCGGCGGGCAGTATCTCACCCAGCCCAAGACGATTGAACTTTGCTGGAATGAATTTTTCATTCCCGAGATTATGAAGCGCAAGAACTACCCGCGATGGCAGGGCGACGGCTGTAAGCGAATCGATGAAATCGCTTCAGATGCCGTCGACCGGCGGTTATCTGAATATCAGAAGCCTGATCTCGATTCGGCGGTCGCTTCCCGATTATCGGAATTTGTTGCCAAACGAGAACAAGAGATCATGTAAATAAGGTTTTCGACCCTCAGCTCCGTCTTGCCTTGCCGGGCAGTCGGCGAACGTTGCAGAGATGCGGTAAAAAGCAAAAAATGGGTCACTACGAATATCGGCTGAAAGAAGGAGCAGGTAATGTCTGATTTCGCACAAATTGCAAAGAATCTGGCTGAAAGCAACAAAACAGAAGTCAGGAAACTGGTCCAGCTTTCTCTGGATCAGGGTGTATCGGCTAAAGAAATTCTGGATGAAGGTCTGATGAAGGGGATGAGCATTGTGGGAGAGAAGATGGAGCGCGAAGAAATAATGATCCCTGAAGTCCTGGATGTGGCCCAATTTATGGGTCATATTATCGATGAGATGCTCAAGCCTTTACTTGTGGAAGGAGATACGAACCCATACGGCAAGGTCGTTTTTGCCACCGTAAAGGGTGATGTGCATGACATCGGCAAAAATTTGGTCATCATGATGTTGGAAGGCGCCGGCTTCCGGGTCATCGATCTGGGCATTGATGTAGCCCCGGAAACAATTGTGGAAGCCGTCCGGGAAAACAAACCCAATATGCTGGCGTTATCGGCGCTTTTAACGACCACGATGCCGATGATCACAACGACGATTGATGCCGTCAAAGATAGCGGCCTCAGAGATCAGGTCAAAATAATAATAGGCGGTGCGCCGGTTGATCAGGAATTTGCCGACGAGGTCGGCGCGGACGGTTACGCCCCGGATGCGAGCTCGGCAACCCATCTGGCCAGGAGTTTATCCAACTGAAAATCGGTGCAAGGCCACTGGCAGTAATAAATTTTGCAATGATGGAGTAAATTTATGAGTCACGGAGGTTTGGCAGGAGGTCACTATCAGCCGCTCGCCCGGAAGCAGGTGGAGAATCTGCATGAGGCGGCATTGTCTGTTCTTGAGAAAACCGGTTTTTCATATGAGGCGGGCTTGGATGAGACTTTGGAGATGATGGCGGAATTCGGGATGGTGGTGGACCGCAAGGAGGCCCGCATTTATTTTCCAAGAAATAAGCTCATGGAACAAGTGAGCAAGGCGCCGCAGCAGGTCGTGTTGTACAGCCGGGATGGGAAAAATGATCTCTACCTTGAAGAGGATCGTGTTTATTTGGGCACGGGGGGGGCAGCCATTAAAATCCTTGATTTGGAGACCGCAGAAGCCCGCCATACGACGCTTAAAGATCTTTATGACCTGGGGCGACTGGTGGATCAGCTGGACAACATCCATTTTTTTCTTCGTCCTTGCATCCCCAAGGATATTCCCGAAGCGCTCTACGATGAAAATGTGTTCTACGCATGCCTCAAGGCGACCGCCAAACACGTGATGGCAGGCCTAAATGACATTGACGGGTTTCACAAAATGCTGGACATTGCCTCAATGGTCGCCGGTAATTTAGAAAATCTCAAAGCCAGGCCTTTTGTATCCATCATCGCCTCCTTTGCCATCAGTCCTTTGCGGTTTTGCTCCCATTCAACCCGCATTATGCAGGAAGGGGCGCGTCATCAAATCCCGGTGGCACTTTCCTGCGCACCCATGGCCGGCGTTACCTCCCCGATTACCATGTCCGGCACTCTCGTTCAGACCCATGCCGAGCAGTTAGCGGGTATTGCGATCTGCCAGATGACCAATCCCGGCGCTCCGGTCCTGTACGGGGGAATTCCGGGCAGAGCCAACCTCTGGAATCTGGGGTATCAGGGAGGCTCGGTGGAATGTGGTATGATGAATGCCGCAATTCACCAGCTGGCAAACCACGTCAAAGTGCCCAATTACAACTCTTCCGGTTTGACGGACGCCAAAATTCCCGATGCTCAGGCTGGTTGGGAAAAAGCGATGACAACGATGCTGGCGGCAATGGGTGGCTCTAATTTCGTACACCATGCCGCCGGGATGCTGAATTGCATGGTCACAGTAGCCCATGAGCAGTTCGTGATTGACGATGAAATCATCGGATTGTGTTGTAAAGTGCTGGCCGGAATCCCAACGGATTCGGAATATCTGGCCTTGGAGGTCATCGATTCTGCGGCGCGAGGTGCAGATTTCATCAAATCGGCGCACACAATGAAACACATGAAATCGGAATACTTCAACGGCAACGGTGTTACCGACATAAAAAACTTGGACAAGTGGATCAAGGCCGGACGACGAGATGCCTGGACGAGGGCCCGCGACATTGCGAAAGAAATTTTGGCCAGATCCAACCCAAATTACCTGCCCGATGAGGTCGATGCTGCCATCCGCAAAAAATACGATATCCGGCTTTGATTATTGAACTTACCGCTATTTTTTCATGCCCATTTTTCCGGCATTGCCTATGGAGAGAAAGGCGAATGCAAATATCTAAAGACAGCTTTCAATTCCCCGAAAAGTAATAAGACATAAACATACACGAAGCAAAGCCTGATGATAATGACGCGCTTAAGACACTTTATCGAGGGCTTGACTCAAATCAGCGATGATATCCTCAGAATTTTCAATGCCGACACTGAAGCGGAAAATACCTTCGCCCATAAGCGCAGCATACTTTTCTTTTTGAGCATCGGTAAATATAACCATATCCTCGAAAAAGAATTCGGTGGGGATATATACCATTAGGCTCTGGTCATGACCCAGTGACACGGCATGGGTGATGAGCTGAAGTTCTTTCAGAAAATCGAAATGGGCCATCATATCGGCCTTAAGATTGAAATTCAGCATTCCAGAGGGTGCCTTCATCTGCTTTTTTGCCACCGCATAGCCGGGATGGCTTTTCAATCCTGGGTAAGTTACGGATTTCACCTTGGGATGCGATTCCAGAAAAGACGCCACGGCCAGCGCGTTTTGAGAGTGCTTTTCCATCCGCATCGGAAGTGTCACCGAACCCCTAAGAATCAACCAGGCATTGAATGGGCTGATACACGCACCCAGATGTACAATGCCGTATTCTCTAATGTCGGCAAGCAATTTTTGAGGCCCGATTATCGCTCCGCCAAGTGCATCTCCGTGACCGTTGATATATTTAGTCACACTATGGATGACCATGTCGGCACCGAGAGAAAGGGGCCGTTGGTTTATAACTCCGGACCAGGTACTGTCTACGATCATTGTGGCGCCGACGGCATGTGCCTTCTCAGATATCTTTTCAATATCGCTGATGCTGACCACCGGATTGCCGGGGGTTTCAACATAAACCATTTTGGTATCCTTTTTGATCGCATTCCCTACCTCTCTCAGGTCGGTGGTATCCACCAGGCTGACGTCAATCCCGAATCTCGGCAGATGAAAGCCAAGCAATTTCTGGGTTCCGGTATAGCTGATTTCTGACGCAACAATATGGTCGCCGGCATTGAGCAAGGTAAAAAAAGTGGCGGCAATCACACCCATTCCGCTGGCAGACACAGCACAATCTTGACCACCTTCGAGGGCGGCGAGCCGCTCCTCTAAATGCCTGGGGGTGGGACTATGCTCACGGGTATACTGAAATTTGTTCAGATGCTCCCATGAAAGCGTTTCCAGCAACTCGGTTAAATCTGTCGGGTATTCATAGGAA
>JASFTL010000334.1:0-5107 GCA_050053555.1 Desulfobacterales bacterium | reverse complement strand
TGAGCTCTTTTACCATATTGTTGATTCGGGCCGTCATGTTGGCTTCTAACTGATCAAGACGCTCGGTCAGCAGAATCAGCTGGCTTCCCGACCCGCCGGTTTGGGATAACACCCCTTCGCCTTCCAATGACCCCAGGCGACCGTCCAATTGCTCGAGTCTGGATTCCAGTGCCAGCAGCTGGGCTTTTTCGGCCAGGCTATAGGTTCTGGCAATCAGTACAACGCATAGAATGATCAGGGTCAAAAAACCGGCGATGGCTATGTAGATGTGTTTAAACGCTCGTTCGCCTGAAGAGCTGCCACCGGACCCGTAGAGGGTATCTTTCCGGGGCTCCGATACTTCACGGTCCTGGTACTCGCTGCTGAATACGAAATCTTTATCATTGCCATTTTCAGATGGTGTCATTTTCTGTATCCTATTTTTTGTTCAACGCTTGTAGGATTTTGAGCAATTTTAACGCTCCTATCTAAATTAATTTTATTTCGGTTAAAAGGCAACAAAAAAATAATTACTAAAAAACCTGGGTCCTACCCAGGTTTTTTATGCTCATCTGAATTTTTTAAGCGCCACCTGGCAAAGACGAGAACCGCCAGCATCGTTAGCAGAAAATATCCGGGAAACCAGGCGATTGATTTGATAAACACCAGGTTTTCCAAATGAGAGCCCACAACGTCAGGCTGGGCTGCACCAACCTGCAATCGAAGCCGGGCCAAAAGTAGCGAATATAAAACCCCGACAACCCCGTATGCCAGGTTAAACGATAGCCCTTTAAAACTGAGTACGGTAGCCCTCTGGCGGGAGCTGGTGATGCGATTCAAATAGTGGCTCTGAAAAAAATTCTGCAGATATATGACACCGACCAAAACAATGACCGGTAACAATCCCATAATCGGCCAGAAAAATGTCATGCCAACCAGCCCGATCATGGTCAGGCCGGCCATCACACCCAGATTAAATCCAGGAGAATGTTTTTGCACCAGACTGCGGGCTAACCGCGGCATAACCAGCCCTAAAATGGACAGTCCCGAGCCGATTAAACCGAATATGGCCTCAGGAAGCTCAATAAGGCGGTAATACTGACTGTTTAACGTGATGATCATCCGGATGCAGTTGTCGAACAGCAGACCGGCCAGAATAATGACCAGTGCAAACGGCGTCTTTAGGATCCAGCGCGCGGCTGTAAGGGTGAGCTTAAATGCCTCGGCGATCGAAGTGCCTCGATCAACATGGGTTCGATAATTTCGACGACCGGTTTCCCGCATCCGTAAAGCGGTAAACAATGTCAGGATGGCCATCAGTAACGTCAGCAAGGGCGGTATACGGAGGGTCATGTCCTGGTTGAGTTGAAAGCTGAATCCCAACCCGCCGGCCAAACGCTGCATCAGATCCGGATCGTAAACCGCCGCCCCCAGACTCATGGCGATGATAAAAGCCATCGACTGAATGCGCATCTGCTTTTCCAGAACCCGCGGCCAGTCTGTGATATCGCCTTCTTCTGTGAGCGAATCGTAAGCAATGGCTTCATCCGCACCGGAGGCGCATGCTTCGGCAGCGCCGCTTAAAACCCGATTCACCAGAAAAATGGCAAATAAAAGCCCGGGATTGCCGCGGGGCGCAAAACATAGCAGGGTCATCTCAACGACCATCAAAATGCCGGTAAAAACCAGCAGATTCCTGCGGCCGACTGTATCGGCCAGCGCGCCGGATGGAACTTCCAGCAGGACGATGGTGGCGGCCCAGGCGGCATTGAGCAACGCAAACTGCTCCAGGGTCAGCCCGTAGTCTAAAAATAAGATGGTGAATACCGGATAATAAAAGCGGCAATTGAAGAAAACACGAAAGGCAATAAATAAGCGGATGTTTCGAATTTTAAACGGTGATGTTTTCGTCGGCTTTTCCAATAATTCGCTTCTAATTTTAAATGATCGTTTGTACGCAGCGCTCGCCAAGCAAATTGTTAGCTGAATACTTTTGAAATCTTTGCGCCTTGGCCTGCCCCGTGAGTCCGGAAGATCTTACCGGGGAGGCTTTGCGTGAGACCATCAAAAGTTTCATTTCATGAGGCTCATGGCTTTTGATCTGATTCTTCCAGTTTGATGCGCACCAGCGGTGCCGGTACTTTTTCGGAGGTTACGTAGACTGATTTTCCATAAAACCCAAAACAGGCGGCCTCCTGCTGGCGTAATTTTGGAGACTGCAGACGCTGCGGATGTTTTTCAAAAGCATTTGACCAACTTTCATTTTGTCTGCGAAAAAAAAGATAGGCGCTGTCATACGTCAATACCACTGCCGACCGACCGTCAGGTGCCAGGTCCATGTCCGTCGGCCATGTAAAATAAGGCACAGTCGTCATACGCTGTGCGATAGCAATTGCATCATCTTCAGTCGGCTGCAGCGGCAATTCATAAAGCACCGGCACCAGGCCGCGCTTGCTTATCAGTATAACACGCTGGCCGGCCGCATCCACGGCTACTGCTTCACAGTCTCGGGGCCCATCTTCATAGGTAAAGCGAATGCGCCAGACAACGTTGACGCTCGTATCATTGCTTAATCCAATTTTGGTTATGGCCGGTTCTTCGACCACGTAAAGGAAGCAGGTGTTGCGCTGTTCCCAGTTGTCACCGACATCGGCAATTAAAAGGTAGGCAGTGTCCTGCAGCTCAAACGAGGCCAGCGCTTCCCAGTCATAATTGCTGGCGTCTTCGACCCGGAAGGTGCCCAGGTCCATTCCATCGATTCCGACGGCGAAGAGCATCGGTTCATGGCCGCCGTCGTTTATGACCCATAAGACGGTCGGGTAAAGACGCGATGATGCCAGGCCGCTGGCTTCAGTAATTTGCGGGTTTGCCAGATTGCCCACCATTACCGCTTGACCGATTTCCTTTGAGATCGGCTCGGTGATTCTCTTTTCGGTGGCACAACCGGCCAACGCAATTATCAATGCAGTAAACACCAGTCGTTCAAGGTTAATACCGAAGGCCGCTTTTTTTTGAGAAACGATATTGTAAAGATTGCCCATGGTTTTGAATAATTCTAAATCCGGGCTGTTTTGAATGTCAAGATATTAACTGAAGCCGGCATGAAAACAAATGCGAAGTTAAGATTGGATTTAATGCCATTTTGTTAAGCGAATGAAAGCATTTGCAGGATTTACGATCGGACATGAAAATGCGTGCAATAAATAAGGGGTCATTTAGAATGACCCCTTATTGTTTGTGCGATTTGATGGTACCGGGTAGGTTTATGCTTAGTTGGCAAAAATGTTATCCAGCCGCTCCAGGTCGTTGATCATGCCCCATTCACCGCCGCCTTTTTCGACCTTACCGCGCCAGTCTTCCACGCGAGCCATATATTCTTTGGGATCAATGTTGTCTCCGCGCAGTTTGGTTACGTTGAGCGCGATGACATTAAAATCCGGCAGCTGAAAGGGGATATCGCGTTTATATCCTTTGGCCAATTCTTCTTTAAGATCCGAGAAAATCAGAACATATTTCTTCCCCGAACCGGCTTCGTTTAAGTATTCGATGGCCTGCAAAATTCCACCTGAGATATCGGTGTAGGGGCTGCTGTTGACCGAGGTGACAAATTTATCGATTTGCTGCATAAACAACCGTTTCTGATTGTTGGCCACCGAAGGCCGCTCATCAAAGCTGATTTTGGCGACAATGTCTTTTTCACTGAAGCTTCCGGTATCAATTCGAGCCACCGCCAGTGTATCTCCAGGCGCCAGAACCCCTAGCAGATAATTTAGAATTGTCTGGGCTTTTTTCAGTTCCACCGCATAGGTGCCGGAGGTGTCCAATAACATATAAACCCCTGTTGATCGGCTTTTGGTATCGGTGCATCCCCCGATCAGGATGCAAAAGATGATCGCTAGGGCAAAGAGTTTTTTCATTCCTGATGCTCCTTTATTTCCATGGTTTTTTCAAAACTATCAACGGCTTCTTCGACCAAGGGCGAATCTTCGAGCATCTCCGCATCGGAGAAGTCTCTCTTTCTGCTTTTGGTACCCAGAATCATCCCTTCCAGCCAGATGGCCGGAAAAATGGCCAGGTCGTATACATTTATAATGAAGCGGCCGGCATAAAATCCAATATTGCCCAGCAGGCGCAAAAAAAACGCCAAAATTCTGAGCAGCCAGGCGACCAATCCGCCCAACACCGTGCGGGACGAAGAAACAAATGATTCCAATGGAATCGCCACAAATGCAAGCGCAAAGGGCAAAATAAATCCCATGACCATCTGCCCCACCGTCGGAATCATACTGGTGGACAATCCGATCTGCTCCGCCCCGGCCAGTGTTTGACGCAAAGCTTGCATGTCAAGAGCAATGCGGTCCCGCATAAAAGCCAGAGCCGACTCCACTCCTGCCAGGATCGTCAACAGGGTAAAGGTGATCATTATCATCCGCCGGCGCATCTTGTCATCCATGGCTCCGATAATGGGAAATAGGCGGGTGATTCGCAAAGATTCCATCAAAAACAGACCCATGGTTAGCTCTACCAGAATGATGACCAAACCGGCAACATCAGAGGTCTTGTAAGGGCCGATATAGCTGGCACCGCCGACCATTTCCGACATCGGCAGCGCAATCAGGTTAAAATTAATGATGGCCCCGCCGATGGCAATCAACAGCACCAACCCGGAAATTGCAAATTGCGTCAGCGATGACGTCGATAGCGCGCGCGCCGCTCTGTCGGACTTGGAGCGGATTTGCTCGTACTCATCCATGTAGCGATCGACGGTCTTGGAGCGCTTTTTTATGTTGGTGATGGATTTTGAGATACGGGCCAAAGATTTTTCAACCTTGCGCCAAAACGGCATCATTTTGTTTAATATGGCATGCCGTGAGGCCGTTGAGTTGCGATAGTCTTCGATGGCCTTTTTGTGCTGATCGGTCAACGAGCGGTTGATCTCCGCCAGCATGTTGGCGACCATCGAATCCCCGGTATGCTTAATTTTAGCAATGGATTCGATAATCGGCATCCAATTCGGCAATGATGGCGGTACATCCGCGCTTTGGGTATAATCTTCATCCAGCTTGGTAATTACTTCCGACAGCTGGCGATGAACATTGGGATAACCTTCCAGATCTCTGGCAACAGC
>JASFTL010000333.1:0-5138 GCA_050053555.1 Desulfobacterales bacterium | reverse complement strand
AGAATGCAAATACAAAATATCAGTCCGCCTTAAAGGGCCCGCTTTACAGAGACCGCTATATGGACCATACCGCCGGCCTGAGGGCTAATTCAGGCGCCATCGAAGAGATCCAAAACGGCCAAAAACAAATGGCCAAACGTAAATACGATGCCGCCACCGGTCATTTCCACCGCGCATTGAAAAAAGCACCCAACGATTATGTCGCCCTGTGTATGATGTCCGTCAGTCAATTGGCTCAGAAGAAATATGCAGTTGGAGCTCAGTATGCGGAAATGGCGCAAAAGTCCTATCCCAAAGAAGCCCAAGCCTACCACCTCAGCGGATATGCGAAAATTCAATTAAAGAACTTCGAAGGCGCTTATAATGAATTTAGCGCTTACCAGAGGCTCCTGCCTGGAAATCCAAACACCATTTTCTTTAAAGGGTATTGTCAAGAGGGCATGAATCATGTCCCCCAAGCGGCAGATGAATACAATCGGTATTTGAAAGTTGTGCGGCAGGGCCAGTACGCCCAACATGCCTATAAAAAGTTGGTGGATTGGGGATACATCAAATAGCATAGCGCATGGTGCATAGGGCATAGCGTTGAAAAGACAGATGTTGCCTTACGCTTTGCGCTATGCGCTATGCCCTGTGCTAAACAGCTATGATATGAAATCGAAATATAACCTTCCCGACATACTCGTCAACGATTTAGAAAGAAAGTGGCAGGCGTTCGCACAATCATCAGCAACCCATAAAATTGACCTTCCAGACGACCCACAATTTATCAGAACGCTTCAGCGCGTCTTTGCGTTCAGTGACTTTGTTGCCCAAAACTGCATTCGCAACCCTTCTCTAATTTCCAATCTGGTTGAAAGCCAGGATCTTCAAAAAAGCTACTCTAAACTTGACTATGAGAAGAGACTAAAAAAAGCATTCGTCGAGGTAAAGGATGAGGCGACATTAATCCGCATCCTGCGTGTCTGTCGTTGCCGGGAAATGACGCGAATTGCGTTTCGCGATCTTGCCGGCTGGAGTGATCTATGGGAAACTGTCGCCGATCTCTCCAACCTCGCCGACGTCTGCCTCGAGCATATTACTTCGATTCTTTTCACCTGGTTATGCGAAAAATGGGGCGTGCCGACCGCCGAGGATGGCTCACGTCAAGAGCTGGTTGTTCTGGGCCTTGGAAAACTAGGGGCTCGGGAGCTAAACTTTTCATCCGATGTCGATCTCATTTTCGCTTATCCAAAAGCCGGTCATACACGTGGATTTGCGCAATCGGTCACCAATGACGATTTTTTTGCACGTCTTTGCCGCCAGCTGATCAGGGTTATCAGTCAATCAACCAGCGACGGGCTCGTGTTTCGTACGGATTTGCGATTGCGGCCTTACGGGGAAAACGGCCCTCTGGTCATGAATTTTGATGCCATGGAAACTTACTACGAGGAGCAGGGCCGGGAGTGGGAACGCTACGCCTTGATCCGGGCCAGAGTTGTCGCCGGAGATAAAAAATCCGGCAACCATCTGCTGGGACGGCTAAGTCCCTTTATCTACCGCAGGTATTTGGATTACGGCGCCTTCGATTCATTAAGAGAAATGAAGCAAATGATATCTCTTGAAGTCAAGCGCAAAGGAATGAAACATAACATAAAGCTGGGAAGAGGCGGGATAAGGGAAATTGAATTCTTCGGTCACATGTTTCAACTGATTCGGGGCGGCGTTGATCCTGATCTTCAACAACGCAGCATCCTGAAGGTTATAAAGGTTCTGGTCCGCGACAACCATATTCCTGCAGAGGTTGGTGATGAGCTTGGGAGTGCCTATGTCTTTCTTAGAAATATCGAAAACCGGCTGCAAGAATTCAGCGATCAACAAACCCATGATTTGCCCGTCGATACACGGGGTCAAAACCGTTTGGCAGCATCCATGGGCTTCGCCCATGCAGCAAAATTCAGTTCACAGCTCGAGCAACATCGCAACAATGTGCACCGCCATTTTCAAATCCTGCTGGAGGCCAAAGATACTGAATCCGGAACCCAGAAATTAGAAGAACAGCTGAAGGGTATCTGGCAGAATTTGATCGGCGGCAGCCAGGCCGAAGAAATCCTTATGCAGATTGGCTTCCAAGAGCCACAGGAAGCATTGCAGCTGTTATCGTATTTGCGGAGCACGCCTGGGACCGCTCAGTTAGGGGACAGAGGTCGCCGGCGGCTAGAAAAATTAATTCCCCAGGTACTCGTGGTGGTCGGGGAACAAAATAGACCTGAAATTATCCTCCGTCGAATTATTGATCTGATAAAATCAATCGGCGGGCGGGTCAGTTATTTCGCGCTGTTGCTTGAAAATCCAGAGGCATTAACCCACCTGGTTCAACTGGCGGACGCCAGCCCTTGGATTGCTTCTTTTCTGGCCCAGCATCCGGTTCTTTTAGATGAGCTTCTGGATTCCCGCACGCTTTATACTCCGCTTGAAGCCAAACAGATCAAGGCGAATTTAAAGCAACGAATGCGCCAGGCGCCATCAGATGATCTGGAATACCAGATTGAACAATTGTGTGTTTTTAAAGAAATCAACGTGCTGCGAGTGGCCGCTGCTGATGTTACCGGAGCGTTGCCACTGATGCGGGTTAGCGACTATCTGTCAGATATCGCTGAGACCGTCCTAGGTGAGGTCGTCGAAATGGCCTACGATCATCTACGTAAAAAGCACGGTGCGCCGAGCTGCCGTCTCAACGGGAAAATCTGCGAAAAGGGCTTTGCGGTTGTTGCTTACGGTAAACTCGGTGGACTGGAGCTTGGCTACGGCTCTGATCTTGACCTGGTATTTCTGCATTCCGGAACCGCAGAAAAAACTCAAGGGCGCCAACAGGGGATCGATAGTGCCCAATTCTTTAACCGTCTCGGGCAGCGAGTTATTCATATTCTGACGTCCCACACCCAAGCGGGCAGACTGTATGAAATTGACATGCGGCTTCGGCCCAGCGGGGGTTCCGGAGTGCTTGTCAGCCATGTAGAGGCGTTTCGTGACTACCAGCAGAACTCGGCCTGGACCTGGGAACATCAGGCCTTGATAAAGGCTAGGCCTATCCTCGGCGATTCTCTGTTAACCGACCACTTTGAAAGCACCCGTAAAGAAGTTCTGGGCCGTCAGCGTAAAAAATCCAAACTGCAGAGAGAGGTCGTTGGCATGCGCGAGCGCATGCGCAAAGAACTGTTAAAAACCCAGGCGGGGATGTTTGATATCAAGCAGGACACGGGCGGAATGGTGGACATCGAATTTCTGGTGCAGCATCTGGTTTTGTTAAAATCTTATGAATATCCCGCATTGCTGCAATGGACCGATAATGTGCGCCTGATCCAGGCCTTAATCACCACCGGCGCCATCGATGAATATACAGCTCACATTCTAAAACATGCCTATCTGATTTACAGGGCAGCAGCCCATCAGGCCGATCTTCAGGAAAAACCGGCCAAGGTTCAAAGCGCAAAATTCGACCGTTTACGGATGAGAGTGGAAAAAATCTGGCAGATATTTTTCGAGTCCAGATAAGCGCTAAACACGCGCCATTCAACACCGATCCATGACCCGCACATTTGATCCGCTGATGAAGCTCTCCGTCGTCCGCCTGCGGTGGACCTGGTATTCAGGCGAAGTCGAATAATGCACCTGCAAGATCAGCCGCAAACGGATCAATGTGTGCCAAATCCCGGGGAGTTTGATACATGAAACCATAAAAATTTAAAACTAAAATATTATATTTTTGTAACTTATATCTTTTATTTCTATCAAATTTGTAACAAAAAAGCATCTCCTATAATGACAGGATGGACAATAATATATTGAAATTATTTATTTTTAAATAATTTGGCATCCATGGCACGTATGTTGCTCAATAAGGATCGATTCATTTAATCAAAATATTCCGAACGCAAAATGAATGATATCCATCAACAATCTGCCAAACAGCTGCAGCAAAAAACGAAAAGGTTAATTGCGCGCCTTTTAAAAGGAAAAGAGCCCGATTTTTTAAAGCAACATGCCCGGCTCCTGGACGATTATTTCCGCCAGGCTTTTGAATCCAGTATGGTGGGTCCTCGTATGGATATTCGTAAAAATCCTTATGCTATTATTGCCTTGGGCGGCTATGGCAGAGAAGAGCAATGCATCCATTCCGATGTTGACCTGTTGTTTCTATTTAAAAAGAAAGTGCCAAGGGAAGCAGAAAACTTGATCCGGGAAATCATTTATCCGCTATGGGACGTGGGTTTGGATGTTGGCTATGTCACCCGCTCGCTGAAGGAGTGTTTGACGCTCGCCGGCAAAGATTATGAAGTGTTGACACCGATATTGGATGCCAGATTTATTTGCGGGTGGTCCCTGATATACGCGAATCTTCTGGATGAATTGCGGGAAAAGATTGTCGTTAAAAAATCCCGCAATATTATCAACTGGCTGGTTGAAAATAATGAATTGCGGCACGCCCATTTCGGAGATTCAGCCTATTTACTTGAGCCCAATCTTAAAGAGGGCCAGGGCGGTTTGAGAGATTATCACACCATGTTATGGATTGCGCGTATCGCCTTTAACGTAAAACAAACCAGAGATCTTGAATATCTGGGTTTGCTTTCCCATGAAGAGTTCCAGACCTTAATCCGATCCCTCACGTTTATCTGGAACGTGCGCAACCGGATCCATTACATCTGCAAGCGCAAATGTGATCAGTTGCACTTCGAAAACCAGGTTAAGCTGGCTCGGATACTGAACTACAAAAAAAACAAGGGACAGGAGCCGGTTGAAGGATTTATGGGGGAGCTACATGGACGAATGGAGGCACTAAAGCAGCAGCACCTGGTTTTTCTGCATGAACTGGGCTTTGAGAAACCGAGAAAACGCAAAAGAAAATCACAAAAAAAGAGTGCCGTTGCGGGCCTGGAAGTGATCAAATGGGGAATGCTAAATTTCGAAGGGCCGGAGGCCATTATAAAAGAACCGGAACTACTAATGAAGATATTCGAGGAAAGTGCGCGCTTGAAAATTCCCCTGAGTGCTGAAGCCAAGCGGCTGGTAAAAGAGTTTTCTCATCTCGTAAATAAAACGTATCGCAAGTCTAAGCCGGTCGTTAAATCATTTGAACGGATTTTAGTCGCCCCGGC
>JASFTL010000332.1:0-5151 GCA_050053555.1 Desulfobacterales bacterium | reverse complement strand
TCTATACGTTCATCATCCTTTGCAAAATCGATAACATCGATTATGTCTTTCAAAAGCGTCTCTTCTTTGGCGGCTTCTCCAAAAATATCAAGTGCAAGCACCGTTTCAGATTTTTGTTCAACGATATTGCCTTCCGGAGACAGGATCAGCGCAACCCCCTCGGGCACATCTTCCTGGCCGTCAAAAAAAACCATGAAAAGCAAAAAGACGACAAGTAAAAGAAACAGCAGATTGCCGACAAACCGGCGCAATGCGGAAACACTGTTCCAAAAAGAGCTTAAAAAACGGCGAATTATACCTTTTGATTTAATCATAAATTTAAATCCCCAAATATTTGGTGATTAACAAATATGGTGGTGCTTTTTGCGGCGAAACTTTCTGAAGCGCAAAAGGCTTTAAATCATTTTTTCAAACATGCTTCTTTAGGTTCGCCTGCCCGCCATCGTCCGCCTGAGGCGGATTCCATTCGGTCCGCCTTCGACTTGAGCTCAGGCCGAAAGTAGCTCATGGCCGAGGGCAGGCGGGAATGCCGGGTACGTGATCTTTGTGGTTTTAAATCTAATCTATAATATAACATAAAACAAATTGTAAATATTGAATCCACCCGTTTAAATAAAAAAAATAGGGCGCCTGAAAGGTCGCCCTACTTTTACTGCTTAAGGGTCAAGTTGAAAAATTAAAAGATGGATTGATTAGTGAACCGTGATCTGTTTGGGTTTTTGGGCCTCGGGTTTCGGTATTTCCACTTTTAGGACACCATCTTTAAAATCAGCCTTGATCTTATCCGAGTCAACATCAGACGGTAAGTTGAAAGCGCGATGGAATTTTCCGTATGCTCTTTCACGACGGTAATAGTTATCCTCTTTGACCTCATTGTCATAGTTGCGCTCACCGCTGAGGGTCAAAACTCGGTCTTTGACGTCAACGGAAATGTCCTTTTTATCCAAACCGGGAAGCTCTGCTTTAATGACGATCTTATCGTCATTATCGAACATATCTACAGCCGGATACCAAGAACCCATGCTAAGTTCGTCATCTTGCCGACCGCTTCGGAAAAAAGGTTCATCAAACAGATGATTGATGCGATTTTGTAAAGTTGACATTTCTCTCCAAGGATTCCATCTGACTAAGTTCATCATTTTTTAAACCTCCTTACCTGAATTTAATGAATTTCATGCCGTTAAATATTATCATTTCTTTTTCTAACCAATATATTAGTTACGATTTTATTTTTGTCAATATATAATTGTTATTTTTTTATTGCATTACTATAATAATGTATTATTGTATAGTAATGAAAAGATAGAGAACAAAAGCCAATGTATCTCTGGAAGGTGGTCCTAAATTGGATAACAAAGAAAATCAAATAATTAGGAATAAAGCATCGTTGCCACTACCCTCTTCATTGGACCTAAGGGATCGTCAATCTGTCAGGGCAACCTTTAAATTATCCACCAGAGCCATTGATACCATTAGCATTGTGGCGGTTCATCTGGGGATTAAACAAAAATCGGTTTTCGACCATTTAATAGAAGACGGCCAATCCCTGAATATCATCGCTCAAAAATTTGATCATGAGCAGTTCAAGGACCTGCAGCGGATTCAAAAAACGTTTGTGGTCAGCCGGAAAACGCTGCGGTCCCTGGAAAAAACTGCTGAAAAATTCAATACTTGCCGGGATGCTCTGGTTGAGTTGTCAATTCAACGGTTGTTACCGATCATCGACCGGGAAAAGGAAAAGCACGAAAAACGCAAAAGAATATTAAACAAAATCGATCGTTTTCTGGATCAAGGCATACGGCTTCGTGAAGAACTTGAAGCAGATCTTGGGGAAGATGATGTTGTCACCGTAGAATTTAAGGGTGCCATTGAGGCATTGGCCGATGCTCGGACCCATATCGGAACTTTTATCGTCAAAGGCCAGATCATTGAAAATTTTGATGCTTAATGTTCAGCGACCAGAAATTTCAATGATGGTTTTTTGATTTAGATTGTCGACATACTTTAGATTTGAAATATCAGATGCAAGGAGGAACTTACCATGAGTAAAATTATCGGAATTGACCTTGGAACCACCAATTCGTGCGTCGCGGTTATGGAAAGTGGCGATGCGAAAATTATCAGCAACCCTGAAGGGGGGCGCACAACACCATCTATCGTTGCCATTTCAGACAGCGGCGAACGCCTGGTTGGGCAGATTGCGAAACGACAGGCGGTTACCAATCCTGAAAATACGGTTTTTGGTGTCAAGCGCCTGATTGGTCGTCAGTATGAGTCCTCAGAGGTGCAAAATGACATCAAGATTTTACCTTATAGAATCGAAAAGGCGCCCAATGGTGATGTCCAGATTAACTTACGCGGAAAAGCCCACAGTCCGGCGGAAATATCATCTTTTATTCTGGCCAACATAAAAAAGACGGCCGAGGAATTTCTGGGTGAAACAGTAACCGATGCCGTCATTACGGTTCCGGCCTATTTTAGCGACAGTCAACGGCAGGCAACCAAAGATGCCGGAAAAATTGCCGGGCTGAATGTATTGCGAATCATCAATGAACCCACGGCGGCCTCCCTGGCCTACGGCCTGGACAAGAAAACCGATGAAAAAATCGCTGTATTCGACTTAGGCGGCGGGACTTTCGACGTGTCGATTCTTGAAATCGGCGACGGTGTCTTTGAGGTGAAAGCCACCAATGGGGACACCCATCTGGGAGGTGAAGATTTTGACCTAAAACTCATCGATTACCTGGCCGATGAATTTAAAAAAGATCAGGGTATCGATCTTAGAGGTGACAAAATGGCCCTGCAACGGTTAAAAGAAGCCGCTGAAAAGGCCAAGATCGAGTTGTCCAGCTCTGTTCAAACCGACGTTAACCTGCCATTTATCACCGCAGACGCCAGCGGCCCCAAGCATCTAAATTTAAAGATCACCCGCGCCAAATTAGAGGGCCTGGTCACCGAACTGCTGGATAAACTGGAAAAGCCGTGCAGGACGGCTCTTAAAGATGCCGGCCTTTCTGCTTCGGAAATAAATGAGGTGATCCTGGTCGGCGGTATGACCCGCATGCCTGCAGTTCAGGAAAGGGTTAAACGCATTTTTGGCAAAGAGCCCAATAAAGGCGTAAACCCCGATGAAGTGGTTTCGATGGGTGCTGCCATCCAGGGCGGCATTTTGAAAGGCGATGTTGAAGATGTATTGCTGCTGGATGTGACGCCCCTATCACTGGGTATTGAGACCCTGGGCGGCGTAATGACCAAACTGATTGACAAAAATACGACCATCCCGGCAAAAAAGAGTGAAATTTTCACCACAGCTGAAGACAATCAGCCGGCGGTATCGGTTCACGTGCTTCAGGGAGAACGCGAAATGGCGTCCAACAATAAAACATTAGGACGGTTTGAATTGACGGGCATTGCCCCGGCGCCCCGCGGGATCCCCCAGATTGAAGTGACCTTTGATATCGATGCCAACGGGATTGTTGAAGTATCTGCCAAGGATACGGCCACCGGCAAACAACAGTCGATACGCATTACGCACTCTTCGGGCTTATCGCAGGAAGAAATTGATCGACTGGTAAAAGATGCCGAGCTTCATGCTGAAGAGGATAAAAATAAAAAAGCGTTGGCTGATGCCCGCAATTCGGCCGATGCCCTGATCTATTCCACCGAAAAAACCCTGAAAGAGCTGGGTGATCAGGTGGATAGCGGTTTAAAGGCCGAAGCGGAGCAGACCATTGCCAGCCTCAAGCGTGAAATCGAAGGTGAAAACCATGCGGAAATCAAACGCCTGACGGAAAAATTGACCCAGGCGTCCCATAACCTGTCGGCCTCCGTTTATCAGCAGGCCTCACCCGGGGGACACCCTCATGACACCTATTCGGGAGGTGCTCCGAACACCTCGGCTGGATCATCTCCCAATGCCGATGAAGAGGTGGTCGACGCTGAGTTCGAGGAAGTCAATTAATAAAAACATATCGGCAATATGATCGATAAAAGGCGGTGCTTCCATTTGGGGCGCCGCCTTTTTTATACCTAAATTGAGCGTTTCAAATATTAAAATAGGGGAATTATTTTTTAGGGAATTCTGTCGAATAAAATTTTAAAAAAACCTTTCTTTCAAGCTAAAATCCGGTTATTTAAAATCTTATAAGTTTCACTAACCATAGAGAACCCGGTGAACGCAGGGGTTGTATTTATCTACTTATTGACTTTTTTTCCATTTAAACAATAATATCTGCGTGCTCCCTGCCCTGTTGAATGCAGCCGAATGCGGAATTCAACAGGGTGAATGATCTCTGTGATAAAACATTTCAAGAATAAAACTGACGAACTGAGTTAATGAAAGCAGCTTTTAAAATAATCGGTATCGTAATCCTATCGTTCCTGCTAGTAGCGGGATTCTATTTTTATTTGGGCCTGCCGGATGTCAGCGGATTAAAAGCAAAAAATCCACGCACCACGGCTTTAATGCTGCAACGCTACCGGGAAGCGAAGAAAACCGATCAGACATTCAGGATTCGACAGCAATGGATTGAGTTTGAAGCCATACCGAAATTGCTGCGGGAAACAGTCCGTATCACTGAAGATGCCAGTTTTTATCAGCACCGTGGTATCGACTTTGCCGAATTAAAAGAGGCCATCAAAAAAAATTGGAAGAAAGGAGAGTATGCCCGCGGTGCCAGCACCATTACTCAGCAACTGGCAAAGAATCTTTACCTGTCCACTGAAAAGAGCGTCATTCGAAAAATTAAAGAATTACTGATCACCCAGCGCCTGGAGCGCAATTTAAGCAAGGATCGTATTTTTACGATTTACCTCAATGTGATCGAGTGGGGACCCGGGGTGTTCGGAGTGAAGGCCGCCTCACAATATTATTTTCAAAAAACGGTCAGCCAGCTAAATCTGGAGGAAATAGTCCGATTGGTGGCCGTCATACCGCAACCGTTAAAAATCAATCCCACCGAAAACAGCGAGTGGCTGATATGGAAAGCCAAATGGATTTTAGATGCCCTGAGACGCTATGCCTACATCGATCAAATTCAATATCAATCCACCTACGAGCGCTTTGAATAGGTTCACTTAATTCATTTCTTTTTCTCTCATTCAATTAATTTTCGCCGAAGGCAAATTCAGGGGTTCGAGAATTTGTTAGAT
>JASFTL010000331.1:0-5156 GCA_050053555.1 Desulfobacterales bacterium | reverse complement strand
TCTTTTTCAGGTGCTCTTCTTCGATACCGATGCCGGTGTCGGTTATGTCGATTTTGACATTTTCAGGATCTGCAGCCGTCGTTACTTTCAACGTGCCGCCCTCGGGCATCGCGTCGCGGGCGTTGGACACTAAATTTAGAAACACCTGCCGCAACTGATTTTTTGAGGCGTTAATTTGCGGAAGCGTTTTTGCGAAAGATGTTTCGATTTTAATGTCGTTTTCCTGCAGTTGTTTTTTGTGCAACAACAGAATTTCATCCAGAACCGTATTGAGGTTAACGGCCTGCTTTTCTTCCTGGTCGGGTTTGGAAAACGATAGCATTTTGCGCAGCAGGTCACTGAGCCTAACGGTTTCAGACAGCGCCATTTCCAAAATTTTGCGGCGCTTGCTCTGGGTAGAAATTTCGGTCTTGAGCAGTTCTAGGGTGTTCATAATCCCGTAAAGCGGGTTGTTGAGTTCATGAGCAATCTGGGAGGTCAGCCGCCCCATGGCGGCCAGCTTTTCGGACTGCAGCAATTGCTCCTGGGTTCGCCGCAGTGCGCGCTCCATATCCAGACGTTCCTTCAGATCGACAAACGAACCCACTGTCGCGATCTCTTTGCCGCTAGAGTCGTAAATAATGGCCGCTGATAGATTGCCTTCAATGACCGTGCCGTCCTGCCGGACATATACCATGGGATAGGCCTTCAGCCGTCCGACACCGCCATGCTCTGGTTTGCGCAGCATCTGCATGACCTTGCGTGCCATTTCATCGGGATAAATTTTTTGGATGTTCATCTTGCCGATAACATCGGCCGCTTTATATCCGATGGTTTCTTCAGCCGCTCGATTCCAGATTAGGATATTGCCTTTCATATCGGTGGCCGTGATGGCATTCGGTGAGCTTTGAATGATTTTATTGATAAAATCATAAGCCTCTTTGAGCTGTTTCTCCATCAATTTCCGGCGTGATATATCCACATTCAGACCTTCGTATCCAAGAATATTTCCATTTTGGTCGTAGCGGGTATGGCCGGTTAACAAGACGGGGACGGTGCTGCCATCCTTGCGTTTAAATTCAACTTCGTAGTCGATGACACGTCCTTCGCGTTCAATCATTTCCCTAAATTTTTGACGATCCTCCGGTCTCACATACAGATCTTTGGTGATATCTATCTCTAAAAATTCGGCCTTGCTTTTGTAACCCAGCATATCGAGCAGTGCTTGATTGGCATTTAAAAATTTTCCCTCTTTGCTGCTAAAGAAAACCCCGGTCGGCATATTTTCAAAAAGTCTTTTAAAATCCTCTTGAGAGGCTTTGAGTCTGTTTTCCATCTGGATTCGATGCGATTGGTCGACGATAATGCCTTCATAACCGAGTACGTTCCCAGCTGAATCATACCGTACGTGGCTGGTAAGCAAGACCGGTATCAGACTGCCATCCTTGCGCTTATATACTTCCTCGTAATCTATAACGCGACCTTCGCGTTCGATCAGCTCCTGGAATTTGCGTCGATCCTCAGGCCTTCGATAAAGATCAAGCGTAATATCGATGGCTAAAAATTCGGTTTTGCTATCATAGCCCAGCATGTCGACAAGCGTCTGATTGGCAGTTAGTAATTTTCCTTCTTTACTGCTAATATAAACCCCACAACCGACGTGTTCGAACAAACTTCGAAAATCCTCTTCCGATGCTTCAAATTTTTCCTCTTTTGGTTTGCGATCATTTTTCATATCAGACCCCTCAATGGTCAACGGATCAAACAACGATGAATGGCTTCAAAATGCAATTTTTGAGAATAGAATTATCATATTTTACGGTAAAATGAAAAGCGATTAAAAGAACCTGAAAGGCAGTATAGACCAAGAAGTTGATTCGCAACTGTTGACGCATTTTTTTTCATATTTACCTTATGCTATAAATCAACTTTTCAAACAAAGGCAGTGCTAGCGAAATTCATTTCCGATAATTAGAATGATGAAGCGAGGAGGCACATCAATGGACAAAAGAGTTTCCGATATTATTGAGATTGCCATTAAAAGGGAGGAAGACGCCTATGACTTCTATATGGATATCCTTTCAAAGGTCGCTGAAGCGAGTGTCAAAGACACTCTAAAATTTATCGCAGGCGAGGAAAAGAAACATAAGGCCTTTTTGGTTAGTTATCGCGACGGCAATTTCGGTGAGAAGACCTTGAGGATGAGCGATGTGGTTGATTATAAAATTGCAGATTACTTGGAAGAACCCGAGGTAGATGAAAATTCGAAACCCGAGGATGTTTATCTGGTAGCTTCCCACAGGGAACTCAGGTCCCATCAATTTTATACTAAGCTGGCCAACTTGCATGCTGAAGGCCATCCCCGGGAAATGTTGTTGAAAATGGCCAACGAAGAACTGAAGCATAAAGAGAAGATGGAATATTTATATGCCAATACGGCTTTTCCCCAGACATCCGGTGGGTAGCCCCGGGTGTCAGGTTTCAGTGTTCAGGAGTCAGAACTGATCGGAATGAAACGCTGGAGGGTCGGATGCTGACACCTGACACCCGACACCTGAAACCACGAGCCGGCTACTGCGCCTCGATCGGAATGGTGGTTACCGCAACCGGAGAGTTTTTGATTACTTTTTCGGTTACGCTGCCAAAGCGATAATGTGCTTTCTCACCATGGCTGGCCATAACAACCATGTCCACTTTTTCTTTATCGATCAACTTCAAGATCTCCTGGGCGGGATCTCCGACGGCGATATGCTTGATGTAAAGCGGGCAGCCTTCCAGATATTTTTCACAAATTTGCTCCAATCTTTTAGTTGCTGATTTCTCAGCCCTTTGCATTAATTTGTCCACATGCGAGCGATCAAAATTGCCATACCAGGATTCATGATGGGCAATATCCTCGATCACGTACAGAACATGGATCTCAGCCTGATACTTTTGGGTTAGTGAGGTTACATAGGGCAATGCCTTTTCCGAGCTGCTTGAAAAGTCAGTCGGCCAGAGAACTTTCTTCACTTCCATCTCCACTCCTCCTTTTCAAATCCATTCCGGGGGGAATCTTATTTTCCGATATTGCATTCGCCGCATCCGCAAACCGGGCATTCGATCGACCGATTTTCCTCCGTATCATTGCCAGGAGGTAACACCCGATCGACATATGCTTTGAAAGCATGCCCGCATTCCCGGCACAGGGCATCCACTTTCTCTTGTTCAATTTCGTCTTTTGCCATGGTTTCTCCTTTCACTATCTTCTCTATCTGTGGTCATCATAATCTTGAAAATAAAAGTGAAATGCTGATATTCAGTATTAATTAGATCCTAAGACCTTTTTATTTTCAAGTCAATTGGCCGAAGTCCTAAACATTTAAAATTTACTGGCGAATTCTATCCTGAACATCGTCCCAACAGTGAAATCCGCAATCTGTCAGGTTCACCGGATTTGAAAAATGCATACTGGCTAGCTATTTCAGCGCAGACCCGCCTGATCGACGGGATGACCGGTCTGATTCTATAAAATAAAGGTCGCCTTCCGAAAAGCTAACATCCCCACGCGATCCCACCCGCAGGCTTTGAACAAATATGCTTAGAATGCCTCCCGTGATGGTGCACCAAGGATGGCAGCTAAGCCAAAAAAATCCCGCAAAAGATGACTTCTGCGGGATAATAAGCGAATCAAAGAAGCCAGATTATTTTTTGTCTTCGTCTTTGACCTCTTCAAAATCGGCATCGACCACATCCTCATCTGCTGCCCCGTCGTCCCCAGCTGCCTGCCCGGAGGAATCGGCTCCAGCCTGTTGCTCATTTTGAGAAGCCTGTTGGTACATGGCTTCGGCCAATTTATGGGAGGCCTGAGTCAATTCCTCGCTAACCCGCTTAATCTCGTCCGTATCTTCTCCCTCCATGGCCTTTCGCAGCGCCGAAATCGATTCTTCTACCTTGCTTTTCGTATCGCTGTCAACCTTATCGCCGAGCTCCTTGATTGATTTTTCGGTTGAATAGATTAACGCATCGGCTGAATTCCGGGCTTCGACCAGATCCCTTTTCTTCTTATCATCTTCGGCATGCATCTCGGCATCCTTCACGAGCTTGTCAATTTCTTCCTGGGACAGACCGGAGGAAGCCGTGATTTGGATGGATTGTTCTTTTCCCGTGGCCTGGTCTTTTGCCGAGACGTTGACGATTCCGTTGGCATCGATGTCAAAGGTAACTTCGATCTGGGGAACTCCCCGTGGGGCGGGCGGGATGCCGACCAGTTCAAATCGTCCCAGGGTCTTGTTATTGGCCGCCATTTCGCGTTCACCCTGAAGCACATGTATCGACACCGCCGGCTGATTGTCCGCTGCGGTTGAAAATATCTGGCTTTTTTTGGTCGGGATGGTCGTGTTTTTATCTATCAACCGGGTCATAACGCCTCCAAGCGTCTCGATGCCCAATGAAAGCGGCGTCACATCCAGCAATAAGACATCCTTGACATCGCCTTTAAGCACTCCGCCCTGGATCGCGGCCCCAAGTGCGACGACCTCATCGGGATTTACGCCTTTGTGGGGTTCTTTTTCAAAAATTTTCTTAACCCGTTCCTGGACAGCCGGCATACGGGTCATGCCGCCAACCAGTATCACCTCATTGATATCTTTGGGGTTCAGCCCGGCATCCTTCAAAGCCGTTCGGCAGGGCTTTTCCAGCTTGTCCATTAGATCACTGACCAACGATTCCAGCTTCGCCCGCGTAAGTTTGATGTTTAGATGTTTGGGACCACTGGCATCGGCGGTGATAAAGGGTAAGTTGACATCCGTTTCCATTGAACTCGACAGTTCCATTTTGGCTTTTTCGGCTGCTTCTTTAAGCCGCTGCAAAGCCATTTTATCGCTTCGAAGGTCGATTCCCTGATCCTTTTTAAATTCATCGGCCAGGTAATCAATGAGTCGCAAATCGAAATCTTCCCCACCCAGATGGGTATCACCATTGGTGGCTTTAACTTCAAAAACCCCTTCACCAATTTCAAGGATGGAAATATCAAACGTTCCCCCGCCCAGATCAAATACGGCGATTTTTTCCTCGCCTTTTTTGTCCAGACCGTAAGCCAGTGAGGCAGCCGTGGGCTCATTGATAATTCTCAACACATTGAGGCCTGCAATTTTACCGGCATCCTTAGTCGCCTGGCGCTGGCTGTCATCAAAATA
>JASFTL010000330.1:0-5158 GCA_050053555.1 Desulfobacterales bacterium | reverse complement strand
TATTTTGATTTCAACTTCAGAATTGTCTCCTGTTCCCAGCGGGCTGTGTATTTTAAAAAGTCCATCATTCCGCCGTACCAGGGATAGTTAACCCAAAAAAAGGCACCAAAAAAGTCGAAATACGCGACCTGTGTGACCTTGGTTTTTTGTCCGATGGCCTTAAGGGTCTCAAGCTGAATATACCCATGATGAAATTTTTGGCCACATTGTTCTGGATTTAGAAGAACATAATCCAATCGATACCGTTCAGGAAAAATCGTTGTCTGCCAGCGGAATTTTGCGCCGGGCTTATGCGTATACAGGTCTTTGGTGAACCTGTCCTCGGTAACCACAACATTTCCCCGGCGGCTCAGCAATTGGTGAGATTTGATAAATTTATTACTTGATAAAAAATCATTATCAAAGTCGGTCTTAAACTTCCAAAAAACCTCTATTGGTGCATCGACGACATAGACGAGTTTATAGCCCTTGCCGGTTTGATGAAGCGGTTTGAGCTTGATAATGAAGGCCTTGCCGCCTATCAGTTCTTTTTCTGTGGAATTCCCTGGTGCTAATTCCGATGCAACACCTGAAATTTCAACCAAAGACAGGGCAGCTATAACGTAAATAAGAAGTCTGAATTGCATGAGCGATCTCAAAAAGGGTGGATTTTTGCTTGGTTTAGCGGATGGCCGTCCGTTTTCTTGCTTGATATAAATTTGAGTGCTTGTGTTTAGGGATTAGGATTTTGCTTGGGCGACGATGAATTCTGCCACTTTTTCAGCGGATCGTCCAAATAGCTCCTCTATTTGAATACGTTCGAGAAGCTGATCATCCCAGGCGACACTGTTTTCCTGAACGATGTTTTTAATGTGTTCGTATTTGCCTCCCAGGGCTTTAATTCGAGTATCCAGTGAGATGTTTTCGTTAAATGACACATGCAGCAGTAACAGATATTCGATAATGTTCGGTGAAGCCGGTGAACTGGAAAGGATCGGCAACACCATGATGCTGCGCTCGTCTTTACGGCCTTTGCCGATGTAAACGTTGCCTTGTCTGACAATGATGCGTTTGGTTCCTTTCAGGGTGGTATCGGTTTCAACCCGTGAAGGAATTTTTTTGGCAACGCCCCTTTTAGTAACCACATGGATTGTCGTGCCGTCAGCCGGCTCCCCTAAAAGATCTAATCCTTCAATCCGGTAGAGCATGGAGCCAACGATCTCGGAAACGATATTTTGCAAATTTTTTAATACAATAATATTATTCGCTGTTAACTGAGAAATGCCAATTTTTTCGATTGCTAAAACATCAAATAAAATTCCTTCAATCCGCTCACTAATCCGGCTGGTGCCGACGGTCACGGTTTTAGCCTGGTGCTTAATCGCATCCACCGGTCGCGCCAGATAGTTAATGGCATCACTTAGGCACTTAAACATTGCGTTCAACATGTTGGTAGCGGTTCCCTTTTGGCTAAAATCAAGCTCAAAATCTGCTACCGGTAATCTTCCTGATAAATATTTGAGCAAAAGGGTTAAATCCGAAGTGGCATCAAAACCAATCGCAGAGGGGAACTGTTTTTTGGCTTTTTTTCTTCTAAATGCCTTATCAAAAAAAGCAACTTTTTCTCTGAATGGCTTTTCAAGAATGATTTCGTATACATCTAATCCTTTTTGTGAATAGGCATCAATGGTTTCGCTTAGCTCCTCTTGAAATTGATACAAAAATCGCGAGCCATCATTGATCGCTAAGGCAGCATAATAGCCCCAGATATGACCTACCAGCGTGTTTAAGATAGGGGCCAGATGCTCTTTGACCGGTGGTACCTGAAAAACATCAGCGGCATAAGGGAAAAATCGGTCTTCGCCTTCGTTTGCGATGACAATGGGGGTTGCTTTGTGGGCTTTGAAAATAGCCGTATCTTTTATAATGTCGCCGATTACCGTACTTCTTGACCCAGCGGCGCACACGATGATCAATGGCTCGGATGACAAATCGATGTGCTTTTTGTCCTCAACGTAATCCGAGGAGATCGTTTTGTAGCAAAGTTCGCTCAGCTTGATACGGATTTCATCGGCAGCGGCCTTGTTGGGTCCACTGCCGACGGCCGCCCAGTAGGTTTTGGTGACGGCAAGTTTCTGTGCGGATTTTTTAATGGTCTCTCCCATAGCGAGCACTTTGCGCATGTGTGACGGAAGTTCCAACAGACGCCGAGTTTCCTCGTTTACAAATCCGTCATTACGGCGATTTTTTAATCTGGCGATATAAAGACCTAAAATGGCGCCGGCAACGATCTGGGAATAAAAAGCTTTGGTTGAAGCCACCGACATTTCGATGTCGCGACCACTGCTGGTATACATCACCCCGTTGACTTTAAAAGTGATGTCCGAATCCCGACGATTGACAATCGCCAGAGTGTAAGCCCCGCGTTCTTTGACCATGTCAACAGTGCGGTTGGTGTCGGTCGTAGTGCCGGATTGACTGATGGCGATCACCAGGGTGTCGGTCATGGAATTATCGCCGTCATTTTCATTTAATTGAAAACCACTGAATTCAGACGCTTTGAGGGCATTAATCTGAACCGAGGGGTTGTCCAGGTAATAATTCAGGATATTGGCGCAGGTTAATGCTGCTACACCGGCGGTACCCTGTCCAATAAAAAAGATACGCTTAATTTTATCCGCCATCAGCGCTTTTTTCAGCGACTGGGGCATAATGGTTTCATCCAGTACAATCGTATATTGAGATTGACGATCTTCTTTGATTTTCCATCGATTTTGAAGAGTTTTGGCAACCGAGGCTGGAGATTCGGAAATTTCTTTTAAAAAATAGTGCGGGAAATTTTGGCGGTCGATATCCCTTGACGTTATTTCCGTAAACTTAATGTCGTTGTCATTGAGTTCCAATGGGGTGCCATCATAAAATTGGGCTTTAATACCATTTAATCCTCCAGTGCTCATCTGGTCTAAAATAAAAATTTGACCCTGAGTTTTTCCCTGTTTACCTTCAACCGTTTTTTCTCCGTCCAGTTTAATGTAATAGGGGGTTTCTTCAACAAAGCCATATACCTCCGAGCTGGGAATATAATGCTCATCCGCGATTCCCACAAAGACAGCCTGGCCGCTGCCTCTTTGTGCCAGGAATAGTTTTCCAGGAGCCAGATCCGTATGCATGGATATGGCATGGGATCCCTCAAAATCGTTTACTGCCAGCCGAAAGGCCTCATCAACCGCATGGCCCTGTTGAAAATACTGTTGGATTTTCAGGGGAATAATCTTCGTATCGGTGGTTATGTCGCTGTGGATTTGATCGCCATTACGTTCGAATTCAGTCTTAAGCTCCTGAAAGTTGTCGATATCGCCATTCAGACAGGTATGAATGATCCCGCATTTTTGGGTCTCATTCCCAGGGATCTGATTGTCGACCGGATGACAGTTTGCCTCCGTTATGGCTCCCACCGACGCCCAACGGGTGTGGGCGGCAATCGTTTCAAATGATGCGGGAATTGTCGCCAGAGTTTGAAAAACGGGATCATTTGCAATCTGATGGCGAAGATAGTGGACGTTGTCCCCAAGACTTCCGATTTCTAATGCGATTTTATAGGTAACCGCAATAGCCACCTGCTTTTTGCCGTCCGTTTTTGTTGACGACTGGCAGTTGATTCCGCCGTTGATCAACAGGTCAGGCTCACATCGCTCCTTAAATTGATCCAATACGCCCGCCTGTGCTAGAGCCGTCTCCACTTTTTGAAATTCAGGCGCCTCGAAAATAAACATAATGGAAATCCCCGCCGAATCTCTGCCCCTAACCTCCAGCCGGTCAATGCTGTTCAGTACCGCATTTAACCGTTTAAACAGGCTGACGCTTGACAGAGAATGCGGCTCAGGACTGTGAGCCAAAAGATGTTGTATTTTTTGGGTATTGGATAGAATATCGGTATCAAGACTCCAGGTTATATCCTTCAGTTTTTCGATACGATCGGAGATGAGATCTACCCGTTTTGTTGAAAGATGCCCCATTTTTTCGGCCAGCAGGCCGGTTTCGGCTTCAATGGTCGCTGCTAAACGATTGGCCAGTTGTTCAAGAGCCTTCTGCGCCTTTTCGTCTGAAAAAACTGAAAAAAAATAGGTGTCGGTTTTTAAGTTCTGCACGTCGCGCCATAACGCATCAATATTTTCACTGCCCCCCAAATAGCAGTCATTCCATGCATCGGTTTCCAGACAGGAGCGGTACCCACCGGCCTCGATCTGTCGGGCCATATTTTTCATTGATTTCAGGTCCAAATGATGATGCGGCGCCGGTTTGTTTTTGAAGGCAACAACCCCGGCAATGCCACAGTAAAGTATGGTTGACCGGCAAGGGAAAAAAACAATGGACCCATTGGGAACGCAATGGAGATGTTTACCGAAATAAACATTGGCCTGCAAAACCCATCTCACCTGATGGATTTTTTTGTGAAAAAAATTGCATGTACGCCTTAATAACATCGGCTGCGCCTTGTTTAATAAAGATTTCATTTCGAATTTTTTTGATCGGTTTTCAGCTGTTGATAAAAGACCCGTCATCGGTCCGATACAATATTATTGCCCATCGCTGTCTGGGGGTCAAGCGTTCTGTCATGGTTCAAAGGTTCAAGGGTTCAGGATTCAGAGGTTGGGGGCTCGGAGTTCAGAGTACAGGGCTTAGAGGTTTGAGCATCTGTAAGTCCTCTTTTTCTTCTGTTATCTAACCTCTGAACCTTTGAACGGTGAACTCCTGAACCTCATTTGAGCGGCGTTCCGGGTGCTACCGGTTTTTCCAAAGTTGCCAAGGTAGGACCATTGTCATCAACTGCGGCAACTACCATTCCGTTGGATATCACTCCCATGAGTTTGGCAGGCATCAGATTAGCGACCACAATTACCTGCTTACCAATCAGATCTTCAGCTGAATATTGTTCGGCAATTCCGGCCACCAGAGTTCGTTTTTGACCCATATCCACTTCCAGTTTAAGAAGCTTTTTTGCCTTTGGGATTTGTTCGGCATGCACAACGGTTGCAACCCGCAGATCGATGCGACTGAATTCATCTAGCGTAATTTCGGGTTTGATATTCATGACAGCGGGTTGCGCCTGGGTTTGGGTGGCTGGATCCGGAGCTTTTTCTTCGATCTCCATTCTCGGAAATAAAGCGACCGATTTTAG
>JASFTL010000329.1:0-5165 GCA_050053555.1 Desulfobacterales bacterium | reverse complement strand
TACTGGTAACTATGTTTTCCACCCAGTCCGAAAATCCTCCCATGCGGTCGCGATAATTGTGCGTCATGCAGTTGGCAAATTGAAAAGAACCATCATGGCCAATGGCACCAACCGGGCAGACAGCCGCACATAGCTTGCAATCGATGCAAGGATTGTAGTCACAAGGTTTGTCGTAGGCTGAAGCATCACGGTCAATGAGGATTGTATCCAATAATATAAAATTTCCGAACCGCGGATGCAGCACGATCCGGTTAAGGCCCATATGCCCCATTCCTGCGGCTACTGCAATCGGTTTGTGTGAAATGGGCCACATTTTGCCGGGCCATTTATCCAGATCCATCGGAAATCCGCAAGCGAAATTCAATGCACCAATACCTTTTTTGTGTAAAGTCCTGATAACCTTGCCGGCGATTCCATCTGCCTCTTTCTGGGTTCTTAAAAATTCAAGATCCCTGACCGCCTGAGACGGGCAGCGAATATTTTCCGAATTCAAGCGAGCGACAAAACTTATCAGTGTTCTGGTTTTCGGGAAAACCTCGCGGATGTCCGCCCGATAATCACTTAATTCAGGACGATTGATCGCAACCAGCCCGACATCATCGGCACCGGCTTCTAAAACCAACGTCTTTAGCCATTTAGCATCGAGATTGTCCTCAATTTTGGGTGCGGCTGCTTCGCTTTTTTCTCGATACCGTTTTACCGTTGGGTGATCTTCTAATCTCATGAGATTACCTCCAAATTTTTACCGTTCGATAAAGCCGACGAATAATGTGCAACTATATAGACCTAATACTATGCCGACCAGTTAGAAATTAGGGGTCAATTACAATTAGGGGTCAAGTCTTCGTTTGACTTTTCTATAATAACTTTTCTCATTTCTTCTAGCCTCGAGCTAAACTTTTTATCCTTGACCATCAAAGATTTCACGCGTTTAATTGCACTACTAACTGAACTATAGTTGTTGAGACCAAATTCTGCACCAATCTCTCTCAACCCCTCCTGTCGAAGCATTCGAGTTAGGAATATAGCCACATCTCTAGGTTCGTTGGAAACGCCCCTATGCGTCTTTTGTAAAATGGACTCTTGGACCTTGTAATTATCACATACCACGGCTTTTATCCGTGACAGATTCGGCGCCAGGTGTACGGAATCCGGAATTTCTTTTTCCCGCTTCTTTTTAAAAAACGCTACCTTGACCCATTCGAGAAATTGTTTGCTACCAAAAAAAGGAGAACGCCTGGGGCTTTCAAACACCTGCAGCAATTCTTCGCTATCGTGCAAGCGGACAAAGCGCCTGTAAGAGCGTACTGGATCCAAATTATTTTTAGTAACCATCGAAAGAATAAAATCCTTATAAATCCAGCCCCACTTTGCTGCCTTGGAAATATATCCAATATGGCTACTCCACTGATATTTATCTAGATCTCTGGTAAGATTCGACCTTAAAGGATTTCGATGAATATAACGAACTACCTGCAGCAGGTAAGCGTCGCCATCAATTAAAATTGATTTAAACCGACCGCGGAATAATTGCCCATCACAGCCATGAGCCCTGTTATAACGTTGCGTGTACACTGCATTAATGTGCCGCATAAACCTGGATAAATTGCCATCCGGTGTCTGGATAAGCAGGTGATAGTGATTTGGCATCAGGCAATAGGCACCAATGCGGACATTCCACAATTCACAAGACTCTTTTAGTAAGTCGATAAACCGATGGTAATCTTTTTGTTCTGAAAATATTGTCTCGCTCCGGCGTCCTCGGTTCATGACATGATACCAAGCGCCGGGATATTCAATTCGTAAAGGCCTGCTCATGTGATTTTTTTAGTATGCTGCTTAAGAAAAGTCAATCGAAGACTTGACCCCTTTTCAGTTTCCCAGTGTTGAAAAAAAACTGTTGCTGATTAAATGTAGTTAAGGCAGACTTTTTAAATCCCGACGGAATTATATGATATTTGCCAAAAAAAAATTTGTAAAAGGAATCCATATGCATATTCATACCCTGCAAAATTGGAAACACAGCCACCGTTACAATATTGAAGACGGGCAAGGTGAACGCAACACCCGGCGGGTGATTGTGCTGACCCTGTCAATGATGATTATCGAGATCTCCGCGGGCTATTTGTTTGGATCGATGGCTCTGCTGGCCGACGGCTGGCATATGGGAACCCATGCGGTGGCGTTGGGAATAACGGCCTTTGCTTACTTTTATGCGCGCAGGCACTCGGATAATCCCAATTACAGCTTTGGGACCGGCAAAGTCGGTGTGCTGGGAGGCTTTGCCAGTGCAGTGGTCCTGGCGGTGATCGCCTTGCTCATCGGCGTGGAGTCTATCCAGCGGCTGGTTTCTCCCCAGCCCATTCGCTTCAATGAGGCCATTGCCGTGGCATTTGTCGGCCTGGTGGTCAACGTCATCAGCGCTTTTTTGCTGCAGGAAAAACACCACCACCGACAGGAACAAGACGCGCACGACCATCGTCATCCCAAAAAATATCGCGATCACAACTTAAGGGCCGCCTATTTTCATGTGCTGGCCGATGCGCTCACATCTCTGCTGGCCATTATCGCTTTGTCTACGGGTAAGGCCTTTGGCTGGATCTGGATGGACCCTATCATGGGCATCGTCGGTGCTTTGATTATTAGCCGCTGGTCCTACGGGTTGCTGGTAGACAGCGGCAAGGTGTTGTTGGATCGGGATGTTAATCAGGAAGCCGTCGAAGAGATCCGCGCAATTATCGAAACGGATGCGGACAATCGGGTTTCGGACCTGCATGTTTGGCGGGTGGGCACACATCATCTGTCGGCCATCGTATCCATTGTCACCCATTATCCCAAATCACCCGCCCACTACAAAAAGCTTCTGGATGATTATGATGAAATCGCGCATGTCACCGTCGAGGTGAATCCAGCTGATACGGAACCCTGTATTGCTCAACCGGAGCCGGCGCATTAGATCTTTGAAAGGAGGATTCGCCATGCCTGATCCGAAAATCACCGTTTACGGTGCCCACTGGTGTCCGGACTGCCGCCGCAGCAAGCAGTTTCTGGGTGAACACCAGATCCCTTACAACTGGGTGGATATTGAACAGGATTCGGAAGCCGAGCAGTTTGTAATCAAGAAAAACGACGGCAAGCGCATCATCCCGACCATCACCTTTGCCGATGGCTCGTTACTGGTGGAGCCGAGCAATGCGGAGCTGGCTACCAAACTGGGGCTGAAAACCAAAGCTGCCCGCAGCCATTACGATCTGATCGTTTTAGGCGGCGGGCCCGCCGGACTGACGGCAGCGCTTTATACGGCTCGCGAAGCCATCGACACCCTGGTGATTGAACGCGCCGCCTTCGGCGGTCAGGCGGCCGGAACCGAAAAACTCGATAACATGCCCGGATTTCCGGATGGCATCGCCGGGATAGACTTTTCCGAGCGCCTGCGCCGACAGGCAGAACGCTTCGGTGTCGAACTGCTGCAAGCCCAGCAGGTTTCGACCGTACGCAACGACGATAATTACCACTGTGTCACTACGGAAGACGGCAGCCAGTACAGCGCCGACGCCATGTTGATTGCCAGCGGCAGCCGTTACAAACGCTTGAATGTCCCGGGCGAAAACGAGTACATCGGTGCCGGGGTTCATTTTTGCGCGACCTGCGACGGCCCCTTTTACAAAGGCAAACACGTGGCGGTGGTCGGCGGCGGCAACAGCGCCACCGAAGAAAGCCTGCTGCTGACTAAATTTGCCGAACAGGTCACCCTCCTGGTGCGCAGCGGCGAGTTCAAGGCCACCCGTATTATTCAGGAAAAGGTCCTCAGCCATCCGCGAATTACAGTGCACTGGCACACCGAGGTCAAAGAATTTATGGGAAAGGATGCAAAGCTCAACCGGCTGCGGGTTCACAACAACCAGACCGACGAAGAACAGGCGCTGCCCGTTGATGGGGTTTTTATTTTTATCGGCCTGGTGCCTAACACCGGATTTCTGAAAGATAGCGGCATCTTATTGGACGAATGGGGGTTCATCGTCACCGGCCATGCCCTGCTTCACCGGGAAGAGCGGCCGGCCGGCTTTGAAAAGCGCGACCCGCTGCTGCTGGAAACCAGCATCCCGGGCATTTTTGCCGCCGGTGATGTACGCGACAAAAGCACCAAGCAGGTAGTCAGTGCCGCCGGCGAGGGCGGCAGCGCCGCGTTGATGATCCGGGAATATTTAAAGGGAATGTGAATAATTTCCTTGATGGCAGGCTTGCAGTTGTTTTCATAAGTCCTGAGCTGAGCGAACAACTGAATACCATGAGGGGGCTCCATTCGGTTCCGCCGTGCTGAGAGGCGAAATGCGAATGGAGCCCGCTAATTACAGGCATGATTTTTCTCAGCCTATTCCTATCACGGCTACTCTTGCTCCACCTCGGTGATGGTTTGGTTTCCGCTTTCTTCGATTGCCAAGACTTCGAATTTAAAAAAACCGCCCAGTTCCGCCGGAACTTCAAAGCTGGTGGCATCCGCAGGGAGTGTGATGCTAAGATCGCCGTTTTCACCTTCGACGATGACCTCGTAACCCTCGATTACAACAGGTCCATTGTCAAAGCACACGACTTCAGCGTCTAATCCGGATATTTCGACTGCATCGTCAGTTGCTTCAGTATTGACTGCCGTCGTAACCGCCGCCCATTCGATGGTTCTATTGTCATTGTCGAATGGGTTCTTGACAATGACGGGTGGGCACGGAATAACATGCGTGAATTCCGCTATGCATTCAGCCTCGTCTCCATCAATGAGTTCGGCCTCAAATATATAATCCCCTTCTGGAAATCGACGCAAAAACTTACGAAAAGAAACCTCTGTAAGCGGCGGCTCGCCACTCTCAAAAAACCACTCGGCCTTACCCTGGCGCTTTAGACCTCTTCTAGACTCATCTTCGGAAATCGTGCGCCCTCGCGGGTTTTCGATCTCGAGCTCTCTCCAGGGGTCATCATCAAAGAAGCCCCGTACACCGACATCTAAATCTGTGGCATTAAACTCGATGTTGAAAAAACAGTCAGGTTGGGCCCACCCATCCGAAACAGCACCTCCGAATATGAGGGCCACTGCCGGGACCAGCAAAACGGCCAACAACCGCATTTGTCTCTTTTTTCCAATCGATTTTTCGCTAACCTTTGCTGTAAACATA
>JASFTL010000328.1:0-5174 GCA_050053555.1 Desulfobacterales bacterium | reverse complement strand
AGGTGAATCTCAGCTGAGAAAAGCATAAATAGATTTAATAGCAAAAATATATATTAATTACAATAACTTTAACCTAAGTTGAGCGTTTCAAATTTTAAAAAACCTCATTTTTTAATGTTAAATGAATTCTATCGATATATAATTTTAAAATTTGAAACCCTATATTCAAAAGACGCATCGTCTGTTGCTTGTAAAACGCTATTTCATCTGATAATGATTTAACATGAATGTGCCGCATAATCGTCCCTGGTTAATTCTCGCCTCCCAATCCCCGCGGCGAAAGTATCTTTTGGAGCTGGCGGGGCTCACATTTTCAATCATTCCAAGCGATGTTGACGAGAGTTCGGTGACGATGTCGGAACCTGTTTCTTATGTCAGAACGTTGGCAGAAGCTAAAGCGGTCGATATTGCAGAGAAACACCCGGATGCATGGGTGATCGGGGCTGACACGATTGTGTTGATCGACAACGATATTCTCGGCAAGCCCGGCTCCGAAAACCAAGCCAGAGATATGCTCAAGCGCCTGAGCGGAAAAATCCACCAGGTATTTACAGGTTATTGCATATGCTGCAAAAACAAAGACACCCTATTTTCAGAAACCGTAAAGACCGATGTACGATTTAGAAAGCTGCGCGATACCGAAATCGAATGGTACGTTCAAACCGGAGAGCCTCTTGACAAAGCCGGCGCTTATGCCATCCAGGGTATGGGGAGCTTTTTGGTGAAAAGCATAAACGGCTCTTACGCCAATGTGGTTGGACTTCCGGTATGCGAAGTGATCGAGCATTTAATTAATGAGGGCGTTGTTGAATTAAAACTCGAAGGCCATTAATTTCACGAATATATGTATTAAGTTATTAGACAGGATTTACCCGCCTTCGCTAAAGCTGCGGCGAGGCAGGCAGGATTTTTTGGATATTTTCTTTTTTGGCTTCCCGGAAGAAAGCCAAAAATTCCAATTCGCCTTCGGCGAAAATATATAATTATCCATTAAACTGGTATAATAACGATCAGGTTTATATAATCGGCCACGTCGACAAAATTATTAATTTCCCGCCGATTTTGGCGGGATTGTGTTGGATCACTTTCATCTGGAAAGTGATCCAGAAAAAAATCTAATTAATCCTGTAAATCCTGTCTATTAAGAAAACAAATTCGTCTAATTTTATATTGATTTGAAAGAATTGGAATTGAAACAACGACTGGAACAGATAAAAGAACGTATTCAGCAGGCAGCCGAATCCTGCAACCGCAGAGCGGATTCCATCCGCCTGGTGGCGGTCAGTAAAACGATTCCGGCAGAAACGGTTAAAGACGCCATTGAATCCGGCGTCACGATTCTGGGTGAAAATTACGTGCAGGAAGCGCGTGAAAAGTTTAATGCGCTGATCCAATATCCGGTCAGCTGGCATTTTATCGGTCATCTGCAATCCAACAAGGCCAAATACGCCGTTAGGCTCTTTGATTTGATCCATTCGGTGGATTCGCTAAAGCTGGCACGTGAACTTAATAAACAGGCCCAAAAAGCAGATAAAGTTCAATCCATCCTGGTGCAGGTGAATATCAGCGGTGAAGGCACCAAATCAGGCATCTCGGCCAAAGAGGCGCCGGAATTGATTTCAGAAATCAGCCGAATGGAAAGTCTTTCCATCAAAGGTCTGATGACCATGCCACCTTATTTCTATCAGCCTGAAAAAGTCAGACCTTTTTTTGCGGCGTTGCGCGAGCTGCGGGATGAAATCTGGAAACAAACTCCGGCCAACGTCTCCATGGAAGAATTGTCCATGGGCATGACCGGTGATTTTGAGGTTGCCATTGAAGAGGGCGCTACCCTGGTTCGAATCGGCACGGCTATTTTCGGGGAAAGAAAATGAAAGTCCTTTTGCACGTGTGCTGCGCAAACTGCGCCATATATCCTGTTAAAACGATGAGAGAAGACGGCCTGGATGTGATGGGATTTTTTTACCGTCATAACATCCATCCCTATACTGAGTGTTTAAAGCGCCAGGAAGCCCTTCAAGCCTATGCCGAAAAGATCAATCTGAAGGTTCTTTACCAGGAGGGTTACGATATAGAGGGGTTTATACAGAATGTGGCCTTTCGGGAATCTGAACGCTGCAATTACTGCTACCATGATCGCCTGCGGTCAACTGCCCTGCTGGCCAAACGCGGCAAGTTCGATTACTTCTCTTCGACATTGCTCTACAGCAAGCACCAGAAACATGATCTTATCCGCGCAATGGGGGAGTCCATCGGAAAATCGGTCGGCGTTCGGTTCCTGTATCAGGATTATCGGCAAGGCTGGAAAGAAGGCATCGAATGCTCAAAACAAATGGGGCTCTACCGCCAGCATTATTGCGGATGTATATATAGTGAAAAAGAACGATTCTTTAAGGAATAAAAATGTATCTTTTTCCGCTGAGCAGCGTTCTCCGCGGGTTTCTGTCTTCGACGTACTCAAAGTACGCCTCAGACAAAAACCCTTGTGCGGATTGTTGAACACATTAATTTACATAAGAAAAGATGTGAAATCCCGCCGCATGGCGGGGCTCAGCGAAAAAATCTCTCATTTTTTTATTACTGTCTTAAATGAATCATTCTTTTCTAAATCGAGTAGATATTCATAAGTCACTCTACTGCGTTATTTTTTGAATGGACGAATCTAACGTATTAAACTAATTGAACAGCTAAAACGTTACTGAATATTTATGTTTGGAAATTTTTTATATTTTATCATTGTTCTTCTGATCTATCTTACCTATCAACCTTCCGAAGAAACGAATTTCAGCGGTCTTGAATCGTTTACACTTTTCATCGGTTTGATCGTTTTCTTTTTTTATTTTACGTTATTTCTTTTTCGAAGACTTGAACGACGAATTGCGCTTGGCGAGTTTTCACGCCTCGATCATCAATTCCAAGCCATTTTGACACGCCAGTCCATCATGGCGATTTTGATTTTCGCCATCGACATCTATGGTCTGAACCTTTCCTCTTTTTTAGTCGACCTCCCCATTTTTTACACCATTCCGACGCTTGCGGCGCTGCTGTTTTTAAGCCTTTTTGTTTTTTACCTTGCGCTCGTCTGGAGCTGCGCCTACGGCCCGTATAAGAAGTTGTACCGCAGCGACATCTCTAAACGATCCTATGTGCTTTCAAATATCACCTTCTCAATTCCGGTACTTCTTCCCTGGCTTTTGCTTTCCGGATTTGCCGATCTGATAAAAGCATTGCCGTTTGAATGGCCCGGCCGTTTTTTAGAGACCACCGAAGGTGAAGTGACTTATTTCCTACTTTTTCTTTTTGTGGTCGCTGTTATTGGGCCGGCAATGATTCAAAAATTTTGGCGCTGCAAACCGCTGGAGTCCGGAGCGCATCGCACGCGGATCGAAAAATTATGTCAAAAAGCCAACCTTTCTTATGCCGAAATTCTTTACTGGCCGATTTTTGGCGGCAAAATGATCACGGCCGGCGTAATGGGACTGTTAAAAAAATTCCGCTACATACTGGTGACTCCCTCCCTGCTGAGATTGCTGGAGCCTGAAGAAGTAGATGCGGTCATTGCTCATGAAATTGGTCATGTCAAAAGAAAACATCTGGTGTTCTATCTGCTGTTTTTCGTCGGCTACATGCTTCTTTCTTACGTGACCTTTGATATTATTCTTTTTGGCATTATTTATGCGGAGCCGGTCTATTGGTTTATCAACAAGACCGGATTTGACCAAACAACAATATTTTCTACCCTATTCAGCCTTGTGATCATCATCGTCTTCCTCATTTATTTTCGATTCATTTTCGGGTTCTATATGCGCAATTTTGAACGGCAGGCTGATATTTATGTCTACAATTTATTTGATTCTGCGAAACCGCTGATTTCCACACTTGAAAAAATTGTAACCACCAGCGGACAATCCGCTGATCGGCCCAACTGGCATCATTTCAGCATTAAGGAACGAATCGATTATTTACAAAAATGCGAGTCCAATACCGACTGGATTAGCAGGCACAATCGAAAAGTTAACAAAAGCATCGGCATTTATCTGGCGGGAATGCTATTGATCGGAATCATCGGTTACCAGCTGAACCTTGGCGTTATTGGAGAGAAGTTAAATCAAAATTTTGTCGAAAAAATTATTTTAAGAGAGCTGCAGAAATCACAGGATAATCCCGATTTATACCGTCTGCTGGGAGATCTGCATTACAATCGCAAGGATTACGAAGGGGTTCGAAACGCTTATGAAAAAGCGATTGAACTCAGGCAGGATGATCCCCATGTGCTCAATAACCTGGCCTGGTTATACGCAACTTGCGAGATTGAATCCCTGCGCGATCCCGAACGTGCCCTGCAACTCGCCAGGATGGCTGTCAATCTCGAACAATCCTCCCATATCTATGATACCCTGGCCGAGAGCTATTTTGTAAATGGTCTGATTCAGGAAGCTATTGAGGCAGGCCAGCGGGCATTAAAGCTGTCGAAAGATAATCGCTCGTATTATAAACGACAGCTTCAAAAATTCGAGAAGGCAGCAAAACAATAGTTATATTGGTTTGATTCGTTCGATTCGTTTAATTTGTTCTAAAGCTGAACAAATGGAACCAACGAAACAAATTCAACCAATTAAACAGGACATCAAAAAATATTAGCCTTCATCCTCCTTGGCGTTTGAATTCTCAGCGTTTGAGTTCTTCAAATAAGTATAAACTTTCCTTCCGCCCCCCACAATTAACAACACGCCAACCAAGTAAAAACAAAAATAAATAAAATATAGGTACGCGGCAAAATGCTCGATTTTTCTAATTTGTGGCATCACCTGAGGAATCCGAAAAAAAACGCCAATTCCGGCCAACAGAAGCAAAATGCCCCAGAAGAGTTGCAACTTGTTCCGCTTATCCGCCATGGTTCAAGCCTTAAGCCAACTTTTGATTAAGCTTCGTCAATCAGCAATCAGCGTGCTGGACGCGAGCTATGATGCAAGCAATCAAAAATAACGACTATCTTTAAAACTTTACCCCATATTTTCATATTGTTTACGATTAGCTAGTGTTACGTTCCGCAAGTAATTTACAAAACACGGATTGATTTTATCCATGTGAATTCGTCGTTTTTTAGGTGTCAGGGATAAATCGGTTTCAGGTTTCGGGTGTCAGGTGTCAGGCCCCTGGCGACTGGCCAGCAA
>JASFTL010000327.1:0-5175 GCA_050053555.1 Desulfobacterales bacterium | reverse complement strand
GCTGTCGTTGTCCTCAGGATCAACTACTCCGGGATTGATAGACTCATAAAGATCACAGGTTTCGGCAAGCTGATACATTTTGACGGCATCCTGAATGCTGCCACGTCTAATTTTTCCGGTGATATCATCTATAATCATGGGGGCATTGGAAAATGGGGATGCTGCAACCAGCCTTTTGTTTTGTGTCGGAGTATATTTGAACTTTGGTAGTGAATCCAATGCCGTTTTCAACAGGGACTGAGATATAAAGACCCTTTTCCCCTCTACTTTTGCACCATTTTTTTTAAACAGCTCAACAACGCTGTCAATTTCAAATTCTACGCCAACGGTTGCCAGTATGTCTGTGGCCTTTTCATAAATGGATTCTATGGTTTCCTTGTTTAGTAATTGCATTAATTATCCTTAGTTTTTTATCGACTGGATTAGACAATATAATTTGAGTTGGATGGGAATATTCGATTATGAATTACAAAATTAAGGGCGCTATATCAAATTTCACAATGCATGAAAATCTTCAATAGAGCCAGTGTCTTGTTCAATTTGGTGTCTTGATTTGGAAGTCATTTTATGCTTAGGGAGTGATTTTTCCTGTTGGATTAGTTTAACGAGACTTTTAAGGCAATGATTCACAGTAGGTTTCTGATATAAATCTATAATTCTCGAGCATTTTGAATAACCCCCCACATATTAATATTAATAGAAAAATTAGCATTTGTTACGGATAGCGTGCCGGAACCACCAAATCCCATTTTTATTAGACTTGCAATACATATATGAAATTAGGGTGCTTTTGTAAAAATAATGAGGCAACTCATTTGAGTTTACCGTTCCAAGACGGGCTTAAGAAAGTGCATTTAAAGACACGGGAATTTATTTCGCTCCGATCCACTCTTTGGACAGATTTACGGCCGCGACGGCATCGGCCCCATAAGCATCGGCCCCGGCATACGCCCTCACCTTCTCGTCAACCGCACCGCCGCCTATCATGATCTTGACCTGATCGCGCAATCCGGCATCTTTAATCGTCTCTACCGTGTTTTTCATGGACTCAAAGGCCGTGGTCAATAGAGCGCTCATTCCCACAACCTCGGGTTGAACCGCTTTGATGGCATCCACAAATTTCTCGGCCGGCACATCGACACCCAGATCGTGAACCGCAAAACCATTGATATCCAGCATAAAGGTCACGATATCTTTGCCGATGTCGTGGATATCGCCTTTTACCGATCCAATAACCACCTTGCCAATCACTTCGGCTTTGGCGCTGGATTCTTTATTGATGAATGGCTTGGCGCTTTGCGATATCTTTTTCAACATCTCACCGGCCAGTATTAATTCCGGCAGAAAATATTTTCCAGCCTCAAAGCGCTGGCCGACAATTTCCAGCGCCTGGCGGCATAAATCTAAAACCTGCAGCGGATCCTCACCGCCATCCAGCATCTTTTGGGCCAGATCCATGGCTTCGGCCTCCCGCATATTGGCCATGGCATCAACTAATTCATTAGACATCGCCTATCTCCTTTCTGAATCTTGCCCCGCTTTGCGGGATGAAGCGTCTATTTTTATGATATCAAGGGGCTCCTCATAAAATTAATGAGAATATAAAAGCCTCCGGCTCGCCCTGTTGAATGCCGCTTCGCGGCCCCCGTAGGGGATTCAATAGGGCTCGTGCAAAATTCAGAACCTTAATTATAAGTTCCGTAATCTTTTGAAAACTCGATCATGGCCTTCACATTTTCAGGCTTTGATCCCTGCATGCCGGCGCCGGTGGAAAAGATAAATCCGCCGTCCTTGCCGGCCACATCCATAAGCGCCTTGCAATAGGCTTTGAGATCATCGGGCGTTGCGGTGCAGAGCAAAGATAAGGGTACATTGCCGGCAATACAGGCCACCTGACCGACGGTCTTTTTGGCCTGCGCCATGTCCGTCAAATCAAACCACCAGACAACCTTTCCCTTGGGAACATCACTGATCACATCCAGACGCTGATTGTAGCCCCCTTCGGCAAACAACTGCGGGACCATGCCCGCATTCACCAGCCCGATAATCACTTTTCTGAGAGTGGGCCAGTAAAATTTTTGAAACTGTTCCTTGGACATAAAGCCGTCGGCACCCTTATGCAGCGGGATAAAGGGCATGATGTGGCCGGTGGCCTTGCATGAGGCCACCCCGGATTTGATCATAAACGGTGTGATCCTTTCACAGGCCTCAATCAGTTCATCCGGGTGCCGGTACATGTCCATCAGGACCTCTCTGGTGCCCCGCAGCGTGTCGCCGATCACATCAAACGGTGCTTTGGTGAATCCGCCTGAAAAGGCCGGATAACCCTGACCCATGATCGTTCCGTTTAACGCTCGCACCGCATCACGCCAGCGGATGGCTTCTTCGCCGGCTTTGGCCAGGTTGCCGAAGGCGGCCTGGATGTCTTTATCGCCGAACGGAAACAAGGCGGGCGGAATACAGGGAATTTCATTGACTGGAGGCAGCAGCGGCATATGTTGCAACGGTTTTAAAGCGCCGAAGATACGCGGGAAAAACCGATTCATAAAAAAGCCGCTGGGGTCATCGATTAAGTCCTGATATTCGTTGGCCTGCATGTATTCTTTTTCGACGTACTGGTATTCGCTGTGTTCGGCCACCCCGTGCCCCGGCCACTGAGCGAGCTTGAAATCCAGGATGTCCAAAATTCTTCCGGGCACCACCGTCGTAGGCGCATTGTAGGCATCCGGTGTAAGATCGTTGCAGTATTTTTCCCAGGCCTGGGTCAGCGCATCATAATCATACATGGCATCATACATGCTGACAGCGGCATACTGAACCGGAAAGAACCCGGCTGAAGGGCAGATCGGAATTCTTTGCGGTGTTTGTTTGAGCTGAATCGCGTCTTTCATCAGCGTCACTCTGGCCTGATAATCCGCTTCAGCTTCAGAACTGACAAAAGGGATCCCTTTGCCCGAAAGCCAATTATCAAACTGCGCTTCCTGGTTCTGATCCGCATCTGCGGCAGGCTCGAGCCATCTTTCTTTCATTTCCTTCCTTTCTTTTAGACCTACCTTGAGCGGCCGCCGGTATTACTTCTTTCACCTCTCGGCAGGAATAACATTGCGCAATCTTTTAATGAAATTGAATTTTGCAGTTCGTGTTAATAGGTGACGAGGCTCGGTAAAAAAGTGGCAATTTTCGGGAAAATCATCAGTAAAATCGTAAAGACCATCAACGCCGCAAGAAATGGTAAAATACCTCTAAAGATCCGTTGCAACGGAATGTCGGGGGCAATGCCTTTGATGACAAATACGTTCACGCCCACCGGCGGTGTGATCACCCCCATCTCGCCTACGAGCACAATGATGACGCCAAACCAGATCGGGTCAAAGCCGAGCTTTTCAACTATCGGGAAGAAAATGGGGACGGTCACCACGATGAGGCCCATGGCATCCATAAAGAAGCCGCCGATAAAGTAAATGAATACGATGACTGCCATGACGGCCATGGGGTGTATGGGAAGTCCGCCGAGCCATTCGGCCAGCATGAAGGGTATTCTCGATATCGCCATGAAATGACCGAATATAACAGCCCCGGCAATTATGAATATCACCATACAGGATGTTCGCAAGGCTTCCCTGCCGGCATCGATAAATGTCTGCCAGCTGATTTGGCGTCGGGCCAGACCGATGAGCAAAGCACCACCGGCTCCGATGGCTCCGGCCTGCGTGGGACTGAACCACCCGAGGAAAAGTCCCCCAATGGCTAAAAGGAACAGAAGCAGGGCCTCAATAATTCCCGTGAGTGCTTTCAGCTTTTCTCTCCAGCTGGAGGGGGTTCCAGCGGGGCCGATAGCGGGATTGCGCCAGCATAGAAAAGCCACGGTTGCGGCAAATAAGATGCTCAGAAATACCCCCGGCAATACCCCGGCGACGAAAAGTTTGCCGATGGATTGCTCGGTCAATATCCCATAGATAATAAGGACGGTGCTCGGCGGGATAAGGATGCCAAGAGTGCCCGCAGCGGCTACGGTGCCGGTGGCAAGCGTATCATCGTATTTATACTTTTTCATCTCCGGAAGTGCTATCTTACCCATTGTGGCTGCCGTAGCCGTGCTCGACCCGCAAATCGCACCAAAGCCGGCGCAGGCAAATACGGTGGCGACGGTTAAGCCGCCCCGGCGGTGCCCGATCCAGGCGTAGGCCGTTTGGAAAAGCCTTTGGCTGATTCCCGAAGCAAACGCGAAAGTACCCATAAGGATAAACATGGGGATAACACTTAAGGGGTAAGAGGAAAAAGAGTCGTAGATATCGAGGCCTAAAAGACTGAGAGCCGCTTCCGGGCCAGTTAAATAAGCAAAACCGGCAAATCCAACCAGGGCCATGGCAAAGGCGACCGGCATTCTGAGCAGAAAGAGAGCAACCAGGAGGCCGATACCGATAATGCCTACCGTCGCTGGGCTCATTTCTGTACCCTCTTGGTCAGTGTTTTAAGAAACTCCAGCAACAGCACCAAACAGACGGGAATGCTGGCAAGGGCAATACCATAGGCGAAAGGGTACAGGGGTATGTAAGCAGTTGGGCTATATTCGCCTGAGGTTTGAAAGGAATGACCCAGCACACAAAGACGCCAAATAACTAATATGAAGAGTCCTAGGCCAAGCAGAAGCACAAAGCAGTTAACCACTTTTTGGACTGGTCGTGGCAGCAGATCGAAAAAAAATTCTACCTGAATATGCCGGCCAAGAATCAGCGTCATGCCCACAGCAAAGGAAATTGCCACGATCTGGGCAAGCATCACGATGTCAATGGCACCCAAAAGACGCCACCGAAAGACCTTTGCCCCGACAACATCGATGCAGGTAATCACCATCATCAGCAGCAACGCTGCCAGACCTAACCATTCATACCAGCCACATAACCGACGATTAAACCTTTCAAACTTGCCTAACACTGAGCCTTCCTCGTCATCTCCGGTGTGCGCGGGGTGTATGCCCCCGCTCACACTTTGAAGACGCAATATAGCAATATATATTGATAAACAATGACGGACAACAAGCTTAAGTCCCCACCAGTCGGGGGTTTGCTCAGGGAATCATCCTGCTTATTTTATGATCAGCGCCTCGGGTCTCACCTCCGGAGGCCCGGCTGCTGATGTGATGCGCAATGTAATCTGTTTTTTCGTCCAAAAATC
>JASFTL010000326.1:0-5215 GCA_050053555.1 Desulfobacterales bacterium | reverse complement strand
ACGCGTGCATTGGTCAGATGGGCGCCGGTTAAAAGGGTTCGCTTTTTTAGCAAAAGAGGTATTTTCGATGTTTTTCCGGTTTCAGAATCCTCGTCAACTTGATAAAGAACTTCTCTGCCTGCAGGAACACTTCCTTGCAAAGCGGCATTGACACTTTGGGTGTCATCCACGAGTTTGAACTCCAGAAGAGCCGTTCTGCCGATCAAATCCTTGGCGCGATCCGTATCTTTGATTCCGGGCAACTGGATTAGCATTCGGTTTTCGCCTTGGCGCCGGATATCGGGTTCGGCCACACCAAACTGGTCGATGCGATTGCGGATTGTTTCAAGGGCCTGGTCGACTGCCAGCTTTTCTACTTCGTTGGACTCTTCTTTAGGCAGCTCTAGAATAACGATGGTGACGCCACTTTCTTTCCGTGGAGATCTTTTTAGAAAATCAAAATCCTCTTTTAAGAGCTCGTTAAATTTATCGAGACTTTCCGGATTTCGAATCGTCGCCGCAATCTGGGTCCCATTGATACGATCAATTGAGACGTTTCGAATCCGGTTTTTTTTGAGCTGCTCAAAGATTTCCTGGGAAATGCGTTCAACCTGGCCTTCAACGGCTTTGGCGGTATCAACCTCCAAAACCAGGTGCATTCCGCCCTGCAGATCCAGCCCAAGGCTAATCTGCTTATACGGCCATAAACCCGGTTGAAATGTCGGCAGAACATAAATAATTGCCGCTACAATCACTGCAAATACTAAAATCAGTTTCCATGAAAAATTTTTCAATGGTATGTTCCTTTTTTCCTATCACTATTGGACTGAGCGGTTAAGAAAATTAATAAGAATATGAAAACCTCCGACTGCCCAGTTAAATATGAAATCAGTTAAGCGGGGTTAAACGCCTGCCCCATGAAATGCTTGTTCTGTTGAATGCCGCTTCGCGGCCCCTTGGCGGATTCAACAGGGGTTCGTGCAAAATTCAGGTAATGGGGTGCAGTCTTTTCAGTACAGTACCGGAGCACTTTTATCCGTTGCGCCCTCAATTGATCTCCAAATAGACAAATGGTTGAACGGTTAAACAGTCATTTCATCGAACCGTTTAACAGATCAACCATTTACAAGCCGTTTATCGAATTCGAATTGAATCGACTGTCGGTTTTAGGGCTGCTTTTTTTCCGGTTGAGGCTGGGAGGCCGGCTGAACCATGGCCGCAACACTGGAGCGTCCTACTTTCACCCGTACCTTGTCTGCTATTTCCAAAGTTAAGGTTGTATCGTCTAATCCGGTTATACGGCCGTGCAATCCGCCACTGGTCATAATGCGGTCGCCCTTTTTCAGGCTGGAAATCATATTGCGCTGTTCTTTTTGTCTTTTTTGCTGGGGCCGGATCAGCAGGAAATAAAAAATAACGAACATCAAGATGATCGGGATAAACCCGCCAAATCCCGCAGCACCTTCTCCGCCGGCACCGCCGCCCATTGCATATGCGATATCAATCAAGGTATTACCTCCTAACGTTATGATACATGAGTTTCACTTTTTGCGCCGGTTCCATGTATCAAAAATTGTAAGCACTGTTTTGGATAAAAATGGCGCTCATATACAGCACTATATAGATGGTGTCAATATTGAACTTGCCACCGAAGAGATCGGGTGTTTTTAACCGGGTGCTTGGTGCCCGGTTACACCCCCACCGATTAAGGCACTGACGGGCCTTTTTTCCTTCGCCGATATGCAAAAAAATCCAAGCCATCCGCTCTGCAGATGGTCGCTGACGCTTCAGTCCTTAAAGATAATTTTGCTGTCACCCGGGGCCATCGATTGGGCACCCTCAATTTCGACACTGAGCGTGCGTCTTTCTTCCAGTTCAGCAATTTCTTTGCGCTTTTTATTTAAAAGATAGTCAGCCACATCCACCGGCACAACCCCCTTAACGGATGTTATTCCGGGTTTGAGGGTTTCAAGGCTGAGTTTTCTGAGAAATCCGACTGCCAGTGTTTCGGTGGAGGCGACCAAACCTTTGCCCTGGCAATATCGGCAGGGGTGATAACTGCCAAATTCTATCGAGGGTCGTATCCGCTGGCGCGACATTTCCAATAAACCAAATCGTGATATTTTCCCCACTTTTGTTTTGGCTTTGTCATCACTGACACAGCTCCTCAGCCGGCGTTCAACTTCTGAACGATGTTTTGGCTCTTGCATGTCAATAAAATCGATGACAATCAGACCTCCCAGGTCCCTCAGGCGAAGCTGACGTGCAATCTCTTCGGCTGCTTCAAGATTGGTCAGGGATGCCGTTTTTTCGATCGATCTTTCGTGGGTGGATTTGCCGGAGTTTACATCGATGGACACCAGCGCTTCGGTTTGTTCAATGACAATAGAGCCTCCTGATTTTAAAATAACACGACTTTCAAATATCGGTGCAATTTGGTTTTCGATTTCAAATTTGGTAAAAATCGGCTTGGCGCCCTTATACAACCTGACGATTTTGTGATGCTTGCGGGAAATAATTTTGATAAACTTCCGTACCTCATAGTATACAGAAGGATTATCGATGAGAATTTCGTTGACTTCAGGTGTAAAATAGTCCCGGATCGACCGTAAAACGAGATTCCTTTCCCGGTAGAGCAGCGCTGGAGCCGATTCCTTCATTACGCTTTGTTTAATCGTTTTCCACAGTCGCAGCAAATATTTTAAATCACGTGACAAGAGGGTTTTGGTGCTGTTAATACCGACTGTACGGACGATTAAACCGAATCCCTCCGGAGGCTTTAATTTGTCCATTAAATCTTTGAGTCGCTCGCGTTCTTTTTCATCCTCAATCTTGCGGGAAATTCCCAGTTTATCGCTTCCCGGCATGAGAACAAGGTACCTGCCCGCCAATGAAATGTAAGTTGTCAACATGGCGCCTTTTTTCATAAACGGCTCTTTGGTGACCTGCACCATGACTTCCTGCCCGCGCTTGACGATTTTATCGATTGAATGATCTCCACTTTCGCTGTCCTGAAAATAATCGCTATGAATTTCATGTTTTTGCAAAAATCCGTGTCGTTCGGCTCCGTAGTCGACGAATACCGCTTGGAGGCTTGGCTCGATTCGCGAGATGATGCCCTTATAGATATTTCCTTGCGTTATTTCGCGGGCAGCACTTTCAATATAAAATTCTTCCAGCTTGTTCGCTTTTACTTTGGCGACCCGGCATTCTTCCGGGTCAATGGCGTTTATCAGAATCTTTATACTCATGCCGAAATACCTTCCAGTAGGAGTGCAGTCCTTAACTGTTGTATGTGCCTGAATATGCAATTGTCAATAACAAGTCAAATGATTTCTCAGCGCAGAGACTGCCGCCGTTACATCGCGGGACTCATAAACAAGCGATTTGGGCGTTAGATAACAAGGACGAGGACGGCGACGAGCAAAAAGCAGCGGAAGGTTGCCGAATGTCGTCCTCGTGCCTCTGCTCGTCCTTCATATTGGCATTTATGAGAGCCTATCATGCATGTAGCTACTTCTGCGAGTGAGTTGACTGACCGTCTTGTTATTGTTATCATTTTGTGGCATGGAAAAGCAGGCGGAAATTTTCCCTGAGGTTCGGAAGTGAGCTTCGGGGAACTTCATTTAGTGAACTCGTAATAAGGCAGATACCAGTGATGGACGCGAAATACGACCCAAAAAAGATTGAGCCCAAATGGCAGGCTTACTGGGAGTCAAACAAACTATTCAAAGTTCAGGAAAACCCGACGAAAGAAAAGTATTATCTACTGGAGATGTTTCCGTATCCTTCCGGCAACATCCATATCGGGCATGTGCGAAACTATACCATTGGCGATGTGGTTGCCAGATACAAGCGCATGCGCGGATTCAATGTGTTGCACCCCATGGGTTGGGATGCTTTCGGTATGCCGGCCGAAAACGCTGCCATTGCAAACAACACCCATCCGGCCAAGTGGACCTATGCCAACATTGATGCCATGCGTTCCCAGCTGAAGCAATTGGGTTTTTCCTACGACTGGGATAGAGAAATTGCAACTTGCAAGCCAGAATACTATCGATGGGAACAGTGGCTTTTTTTGAAGATGTATGAAAAAAAGATGGCCTATCGAAAGGAATCTTTTGTCAACTGGTGTGAAGCCTGCCAGACTGTTTTGGCGAATGAGCAGGTCGAATCCGGTTTATGTTGGCGCTGCGGCCAGCCGGTTCGGCAAAAAAAACTGTGGCAATGGTTTTTCCGCATAACCGATTATGCGGATGACCTGCTGGCACATTCCGACAAGCTGCCCGGCTGGCCTGAAAAAGTTACCACCATGCAGAAAAACTGGATCGGCAAAAGCTTTGGCGCTGAAATTCGCTTTGCGGTCGAAAAGCGGGATGAAGTTATTCCGGTGTTTACCACCCGCCATGACACGGTTTTCGGTGCGACTTTTATGTGCCTGGCACCGGAGCATCCATTGACCATTCAACTGTCCAAAGGGACTTCCCAGGAAGCGGCGGTTGCAGAATTTGTCGAACGGATGTCGATGCAGGATCGTTCGGACAAGGCGGTAGAAGAATATGAAAAAGAAGGCGTGTTTTTGGGTGTTCATTGCATCAACCCGTTAAGCGGCAAACGTATGCCGATTTATACGGCTAACTTTGCATTAATGGAATACGGGACCGGTGCTGTTATGGCCGTACCGGCGCATGATCAACGCGATTTTGATTTTGCCAAAAAGTACGGTTTAGATATTATTGTCGTGGTAAAACCCGTTGATGAAGATCTAGATGCCGAAACCATATCCGAAGCTTATGTGGGTGAAGGTATTATGGTTAATTCCGGCGAATTTAATTCAATGGAGAATACAAAGGCGATGGAGGGCATTGCGGATTTTCTGGAAGCAAACAATCTGGGGAAAAGAGCCACCAGCTTCCGATTGCGGGATTGGGGTATTTCACGGCAACGCTATTGGGGCGCTCCGATTCCGATAATCCATTGCGATAATTGCGGCGTGGTGCCGGTACCGGAAAAAGATCTTCCGGTTGTTCTGCCGGAAGACGTAGAGATGCTTGAAGGTGGCAATTCACCACTGCCTCAGCTGGATTCATTTTTAAAAACCGATTGCCCGAAATGCGGCAATCCGAGTGCGCGTCGGGAAACGGACACCATGGATACTTTTGTTGAATCATCCTGGTATTTTGATCGATACTGCAGCCCGCATTTCCATACCGGCATGTTTGAACCCGAGGCGGTA
>JASFTL010000325.1:0-5217 GCA_050053555.1 Desulfobacterales bacterium | reverse complement strand
CTCCCTTGCCCCAACTTGGCAGCCTCTTGCCCGACTTTATCGATGGCACCACATCCAAAAATAATCCGATTGGGCGCAATCATTCCAGCGGTAGTGAAATCGAAAATTCGGTGAATATCATAAGAAACATCGCGAACCAGCGGCCTCATAGTCTTTTCCTTTTCTTAAATTAATATCGTCATTCATTGTGCGATATGCCGGCTGCATGGCATTCGAATCGATTCTAAAGACAGGCAGCTCGATTACCGATTTACAGCACACTCACCTTCAGTTCCGCATTGGCCAGCCAGCGGGGGTTGATCTCAACACCCCAGCCCGGTCCTTCGGGAATCCGGACTCGCCCGTCGCTGACCTGCAATGTCGGCGTGTAGAGATCTTCGAACCAGGGCTCCTCCTCGATGCAGAACTCAAAATGCGGTCCCCGGTTTGGGGTCGCGGCCAGCAGATGCATGGTAAATACGGTCACCAGCGAGAGATTGGCTGAGTGGGGAACGAAGGGCATGCCCGCCTGTTCGGCCATCTTGGCCGCATGCATCGCCCGGGTGATGCCTCCAATGTAGCATACATCGGGCTGTGCGATGTCCATGACGTGCGCGGCGGTCATCCGCTCCCACTGTTTCAAGTCATAGTCCTGCTCACCGCCGGCCACCGAAATGTTGGTTGCGCCGGTCACCTCGGCCGTCCAGTCCAGCTCCCAATAGGGGCAGGGTTCCTCGAAATGGGAAACACCATTGTCCTGCAGCAACTTGGACACTTTAATGGCCTTGGTCGGGGTGTAACAACTGTTGGCATCCACCTTCAGATCAATCTCATTGCCTATTGCGCGACGCACGGTGGGCACCAACTCTTCGGTGCGACCCGGCCATTCATCCTGGTCATGGCCGTTCTCTTTGCCGATCCGAATTTTAAATGAGCGATAGCCGAAGTCATCGCGAAAACGGACCAGGCGCTCGGCCTCTTTTTTAGGCGTAATCTGGCGGCTCATCGACGAACCATACGGGATCAGGTCGCAAGGTTCCCCACCCAACAGCTCACAGACGCTCTTGCCTTCCAGTTTACCCCTCAAGTCCCAAATGGCGGTGTCCAGACCCGCAAGCGCACGGCAAACGAAGCTGCCGGGGTACTTGAACGTTTCCACCATGATCCGGTCAACCAACATGTCGAGATCCATCGGGTCTTCGCCAAGGGCGACCGGCGCAACGAGACGATGGAATACGAGTGCCGAAATATCGGCGTCATAGGCTGAAATCTGGCCGATGCCCTGGGCGCCGTCATCGGTGATGACCTTGACAAGGCTGAGGTGTCTTTGGGTATAGGTTTCCAGGCGCTCAATTCTCATGGGGGATACCTCCAACGGTTTGGATACTTTTTTTTCAGAACACATTTTTATTTTTGGAGAGAAATAGAGAAAATATCCGTGTCGGTCAAGGAAAAACGGTGGTCGTTTGCCAAACCGTGCAACAGCCGGATCCGCCACCGATTCCAGCGCCGCGTGGACGTCTTCGAATCCATTGCAATTGAAGCATGAATTTGCAAATCAAAAACCACCCGATCAAACAACACCATATCATCCTTTAAAAAACCTTGCGATCTTTATTGGATACCTGTACTTTTAATCAAACTGAAGTAATGCCGCATGTGCTTAACAGCACTTTTTAAATAAAAAAAATGACTGCCGATTTTCATAGCATCTTAAGACCCAAAAATGATACCGGAGAAAAGAAATGAACTCACGAGAACGAATCCTGGCGGCGTTGCGCTTGAAAGAACCGGACCGTGTGCCGTTTGCAGACTATGTAGATACCATCGTCAAACAGAAAATAATGGGTACCGAAGAGATCGATGAGGCCAGATTTGCTAAAAAGATAGGAATGGATGCGATTTGTTTTACCGATTACAGTACGCCGATTTTCTGCAAAAGCCCTTCCGGGGATGAAAATGCTCCCAAAGCTTATGGTATGACCGGCGAAACGGAATTCATCGGAGAAGGGCTCATCCGAAGCGAAAAGGATCTGGACAAAATCGTGCTGCCGGATCCCCACGACCAAAGTTTCTATGATCCGGCCAAGCGCTTTATGGAAAGGTATCATGATTCTGATCTGGCGATTTATGCCGGGCTGCGCCCGTTCGGGATGTTCAATACCATTTATTCCATGCCGATGATGGATTTTGCGGTGGCGCTGCGCGACAATATCGAACTGATCAACACCATGATGGATACATTCATCGAATGGAATTTAGTCATTCTCGAAGAGTTGCAACGCCTGGGGTTCGATTTCATTGTGGCATACAACGACATGGCTTACAAAGAGGGGCCGCTGGTATCCCCCCAGACGTTCCGGGACGTTTTTTTGCCGAAAATGAAGATTGTGGCCGATGCCATTAAATTGCCCTGGGCCTTTCACAGTGACGGAGATCTGTCGATCGTGATGGAGGATTTGCTCACCCTGGGCATGAATTGCGTGAATCCCTTTGAACCGCCGGTTATGGACTTGAAGGTTGCCAAGGAAAATTGGGGCGATCGGATTTGTCTGTGGGGTAACATCGATTTGGTCCAAACACTGCCATATGGAACAGAAGCGGAAGTGGAAGCTGAAGTTAAACAGCGCATCGAAGAGGCAGGTGCGGGAGGGGGTTATATCTGTGCCAGCGCAAATAGCATTACCGGCTTTTGTAAAATCGAAAATATCTTTGCCATGACCCGTGCAGTGAAAAAGCATGGTACATACCCATTAGATCTGAACTGAAATCCTCAGTAATATTCTAACTTTTTTAAAAAATTCCCCTTCCGTTCGTTGATACCATTTTTTCCATTTCATTATTGATTCGATATGGGCGTGGCATCCAAAATTTGATATCTTGCAAAATATTGATAATTCGCGTATTTATTAAGCAATTGAGGATATTGCAAACGCTGACTTTTGGGGGATATCTATATATATGAAAAGCGTGGTGTTATCCGGCATCTGATAAGATACCTTAATGATACGCTGATTTTTCGACCCCATCTGGCCTGAGGCGCATATTCATTTCTGTGGCGAACGCTATTTCACTTTTCTATTAGAATCTCCCCGGGGTTTAATTGCTTTCAATTCGTTAAGATCATGGGGGTGTTCAAGTTGAAGCTCACCCGACGAGATTTTGTTAAACGTGTTTTCGTGACGGGCGGCGCCCTGCTATTCTCTCCAAGCCCTGTTTATGCCTTAGCAAAAGAAGAATCACCCTGGTATCCAGCTTATGGAACGTTAGAAGAAGAAGGCCGATTGGCCGAGAGAGTCGAGCGGGCTTACTCAATTTTCGAGGAATGCCGACTCTGCCCGCGGGAATGTGGCGTGAATCGGCTAGATGGTGAAAAGGGATTCTGCCAAGCTCCGCTGAAAGTTATGGTTTACGTGTGCCAACCCCATTTTGGTGAGGAAATATCTTTAGTTGGCCGACACGGATCTGGCACGATTTTTTTCTCCAATTGCAATCTGCGCTGTGTCTTCTGCCAGAACTGGCCAATTTCCTTAAAGGGGGAAGGCAGGGCGATTGAAGACGAAGGTCTGGCACAAATGATGATGTCCCTTCAGAAAATTGGCTGCCACAACATCAACCTCGTAACCCCTACCCATGTGATGCCCAATATCCTCAATGCCACCCGAATTGCATTTAAAAAAGGCCTTCGTATTCCGCTGGTGTATAATACCAGCGGATATGAGCGGGCAGAGATAATTAGAATTTTAGACGGCATCGTCGATATTTACCTGCCGGATATCAAATACATGGATGGGAATATGGCCGCCAAATATTCATCTGATGCCAGGGATTACCCGGAAATGGCAACAGCGGCTGTTCTAGAAATGAACCGGCAGGTCGGCGTTCATCAGGTGGACGGGCGTGGTATTGCACGCAAAGGAGTAATGATTCGACATCTTGTCATGCCCAATCGAGTCGCGGGCACAAAAAAATTCGTTAAGTGGGTGGCCGCGAACCTTCCGAAACTGACCTATGTCAATATCATGTCTCAGTACCACGTGGACTACAAAGCCTATGAGTATCCCGAAATTGCCCGGGGAATCACCGTTCAGGAATTTTTAGAAGCAATGGACTGGACTGAAAAATACGGATTGACACGTCTGGATCCCAGATCTGTTAGGATTAGGGACTTTTATACCAAATCTGGATGAGAAGAATCACCTAAATCGCTTCTAGAGGGACAAATCGCAATTGATCCTTTTCCAAGGAGATGTTTCATGAAAGACAAGATCACTCGCCGCAATTTTCTTGTCCGCTGCGGGCGAGGCCTTGCGATCTGTGCAAGTTGCGCCCTGTTTCCTTTGGACGCCTCATCGCGTTTAGCGTGGTCTGCAGCCATAAAACCAGGATTAATCGGACGGAAACTTTCGCCCTATTTTACGCCAATGGACAACCAAATGATCCGCTGTGAGCTTTGTCCACACGGGTGTGAGGTTGGTCCCGGAGAAAGAGGGCTTTGCGAGGTGCGCGAAAACATCAACGGGCAATATTACTCCTTGGTTTTCGCCAACCCCTGCGCGGTTCATATCGATCCGATCGAAAAGAAGCCCTTCTATCATGTACTTCCAGCAAGCCGCGCTTTTTCCCTTGCCACGGCAGGCTGTAATTTCGACTGCAAATTTTGTCAGAACTGGGAAATCTCTCAGGCACGACCTGATAATACTTACAATTATTCGCTTTCGCCGGACCAGGTCATATCCAGCGCGCTGCAGTATAAAAGTCAGGTTATCGCTTCAACATATGTGGAGCCGGTTATCTTCATCGAGTATATGCTTGCGGTCGGCCGGCTCGCCAAATCCCAGCCGCTTCTAAAAGTCATGCATTCCAATGGATTTATAAACGCGGAACCGCTTGAAGACCTGTGTGGTGTTCTGGATGCCGCCTGTATTGATCTTAAGGGGTTTACAGAGGACTTTTATCAAACCATGACGGGAGGCAGTCTTGCGCCGGTGTTAAACACCTTAAAAGCGCTCAAAGACCGGCGGGTGTATACGGAGATTGTCAACCTGATGGTACCTGGAAAAAACGATGACCTAGAGCAGGTGCGTGCCATGTGCCGGTGGATCTATAAAGAGTTGGGGCCTGATGTTCCGCTCCATTTTAGCCGGTTTTATCCTCGCTACAAGCTAAAAAGTATTCCGCCGACACCCATATCAACGCTTGAGAAGGCCAGGGGTGTTGCAATGGATGAAGGCCTCC
>JASFTL010000324.1:0-5220 GCA_050053555.1 Desulfobacterales bacterium | reverse complement strand
TATCCCGCCCAATCGCGCGGATGATCTTCATCATCACGTTCCGAATGACGGCGCGGCGACTTTGGCAATCCACGGATCCGCAAGGCTTTGCGGGTTGACACTTAAACGCTTCTTTAATAATCTCCAGAGAGCCATAAATCCATTGAACTGTTTGTTTTTTATACCCGTTTATGGCAAACATTCTAAAGCCTTAAACCTGTTTTGCAGGGGGTTTACGATCAGTTGGGGTTAATGAAATGCTCAGACCCAAAACTCTGGTTAAACTTTCCTTCGTCATTCTGGCTGCGATGGTGATTCGCTGTAATTTCGCCTTGGCGGAACAGCGCTTTATTGACCACGGCGACGGAACGGTTACGGATCGTAAACTGGGACTTATGTGGGCCAAGACCGACAACCAAGTCGATATCTACTGGAGCCAGGTTCAAAGCTGGCTGGCAAATGAATTTCCGAACACCACCCCTCAGGTTTACAATAACTGGCGCCTGCCGACAGTATTGGAATTACAAAGTCTTTTTGTGGAAGATCCTAAATATGAAGGATATGAAGTCGCTTGCGGACACCCGGTTAAAATCGTTCCTCAGATACGGCTCAGCTGCATACTCATCTGGACCTCAGACACCGCTTTAGCGTTACCGCTGGCGTTTAACTTCAATATTGGAACCGCCTTTACCATAGACTTACATGACAACAAGGGGTGCCGGGTGTTACCTGTCAGATCATTACAGTAACCGCTTTATCGTGTACTCTCCTGTATGACAGAAAACAAAAAATTCCAAAAATCCGGGGCAGCGAGCACTCGCTTTCAATATACCCAATCATGAATTTTACCACGCCGTTCCGATCCGGCGCGGTTGTCCATTTAAGCCGGTTTCACATTTAAAGCGTCTTCACCGTTACCCAGCGCAAATGGTGAGAAAGAAGTAATATCCCATGAACCAACAACCGATCGAGACCCGTCATTTCGGAAGCACGCATCAAAAGGTGACCCGAACCGGACTGGGTGGAGAAGGCGTTTTGCGAACTCACGGCCGTCTGCGTGAGGCCCGAGAGGTTATTATAGAAGCCATTCATCAGGGGATTAATTATTTTGACTCGGCCCGAGTTTATGCCGACAGCGAATTATATTACGGATATGTCTGGAAAGAAAACCCTGAGATTCGTGCTAAAATTTTTCAGGCCAGTAAATCAGCCAGTCGAGACAAGGACCACGCACTGGCTGACCTGGAGCAAACCCTTAACCGCTTGCAAATCGATTATCTGGATCTATGGCAAATTCATGATGTGCGTACAACCCAGGATTTAGCCATGATTTCCGCTCCCGGGGGTGCATTGGAAGCATTTGTAGAAGCCAAATCCGCTGGTAAAGTTCGAGCGATCGGCGTCACCGGGCACCATGACCCCAAAGTTCTGACCCAAGCTGTCCGCAGCTGGCCGGTGGACGCCGTTATGATGCCGGTAAATCCGGTCGAAGGAATCCTGGGAGGATTTTTGACCGAAACGTTACCTGCTGCCAGGAAAAAAGACATCGCGGTCATCGGCATGAAGGTTTTGGGGGCCGCCCATTACCTTTTACCTCAAAGCCGGATCACAGCAGAGGCGCTCATTCGTTACGCCCTTTCGTTTGACATCGATCTCGCCATCGTGGGATGCTCGACACCTGCAGAAGTCAAAGCGCTGGCAAACACCGGTACCATAGCCAAGCCCCTGGCTGAAAACGATCAGCGTTATCTACTAAATGTTTTCAGGCCGATTGCCCGACGGTTGGCATATTATCGTGGGGTGCTTAATTGAAATAAACTCAAAAATGCATTTCATTCACCAAAGACGGCCTGTATGGCGCTTGTCAGCCTGAGGCGGGTTAAATATCGATGAAAAGGACGACGATGAGTACGAAAGGCAGCAAGTTTGCCTAACTCGTACTCGTCCGCGTGCTCCTCCTCGTCCTCGATAATGGTATTTTAGACAGGTTTTTATATCGTGCCACAGCCAACGTGCCATTCATAGTAGCTTTTGAACACCTAAATTATCGAAAATCCGACACGAAGGAGCGCAGCGATGATCGATATTTCAAAATTAAACTATTCAAGTCTGGATCGGCCGGAGATATTGATGCGTTTATTTTATCCAAGACCTGAATTCGGACATTCTAAATCCTCATCTGACGAAACCGACCTCATGATACCGGTTGAAGCCGAAATTAAAATTGGGGCACGATTTTATTTATCAGAAAAATCCGCCTGCAATATTCTTTTTTTTCACGGCAATGGGGAAATTGTCGCCGATTATGATGAATTCGGTCACATGATGAATCAAATGGGGATTAATTTTTTAGCAGTTGATTATCGCGGTTACGGCCGTTCCACCGGACAACCCACCGTCAGCGCGATGATGCGGGATTGTCATGTAATTTTCGATTATGTGATCCGGTGGTTGCAAAAAAAAAGTTATCGGGGACCGCTCGTCGTGATGGGTCGATCTCTTGGCAGTGCATCGGTGCTTGAATTGGCATTTCATTATGCCCATCAAATCGACGGTCTGGTTGTTGAAAGTGGATTTGCCGATGCCGGTGCCTTACTGCAGGTTTTAGGAATCAATACCACTGCGCTGGGATTCGAGGAAGCGAAGGGATTCCGTAATATCGATAAGATCGCGTCTTTTAAAAAGCCTACCTTGATTATCCACGCTGAACGAGACCATATCATCCCCTTTTCAGACGGCCAAGCACTCTTTGACGCCTGCCGCGCACCCCATAAATCTTTGCTGAAAATTCCGGGTGCAAACCACAATAGTATTTTTACCTATGGCCAGAAAGATTACATGGCTGCCATTCAGAAATTGGCAAATCAGTTGAAATTAAAAAAGAACAGGTAAACAAGATTTTATACCGTATATTTCGCCCCCACCAACGACCCTGCCGCTGTTATGCACCGAATTTGCGACAATACCGCGGAATAAAATTTTAGCAAACAGACCGATTTTTCTAATTTTTCCTTAAGTTTATTTAAATCAGAGACGATAATTGTTTATAGGAACAAGAGGCTTAGCGTGGCTATGAAATTTTGACGCCCGCCGGAAGGAACAGGGTCAATATCGTATGGGGATTATTCACATCAATAAGCTAAAACCGGGCATGGTTTTAGAAGAAGAGGTCAGAGATATCAGTGGCAGATTGCTTCTGAAAAAGGGCAAGAATATCCAGTCAGCTCATATCCGAATTTTTAAGATCTGGGGCATAACAGAAGTCAATATCCGCGGAAATAATGGCAATCAAAATGTCACGGATAGCAATCTGGATCCGGATAAAATGGCAAAAATCAAAGATTCCACCCAGAACCTTTTCCGCCATGTTGATTTGGAACATCCCGCATTAAAAGAAATATTTCGAATTTCGGTCGAATTTCGCAGCCAATACAGTCTTCAAGACAAAGAGAAAAAAGTCGAACTGAAAACCTCCGAATCCAAGCAAAAGCCGGGTAATGGCAATTTTCTGCAGGCACTCAAAAAGGAAAAAATTACCCTGCCGGAGATACCCTCAATTGTTTTTGAATTAAATGAAGTCATCGCCAACCCGTTATCATCGGCTGAAGATATTGCTCAGGTGGTACATCGCAGCCCGAGCTTAACTGCGCTGTTACTGAAAATAGTCAACTCGCCTTTTTACGGTTTCCCGTCTAAAATTGATAAAATTTCACTGGCAGTGACATTAATCGGCACGCGCGAAATCTCGGGACTGGCACTCGGGATCAGCGTTATTTCACTGTTTAAAAACATCCCAAAGGAAATACTCAATATGTATTCGTTTCTGACTCACAGCCTGGCGTGCGGCATTATTTCAAGGATATTAGCGGCCCACAAAGGCCTGCCGCAGACGGAGCAATTATTTGTATCCGGTCTTTTGCACGATTTGGGTCGTTTGATTCTTTACAGCTATTTTCCGGAAGAATCGCTCGATATTTTAGGTCGCGCGCAATCAGAAGATACCTTATTGTATCTGCAAGAAAATGATTCACTGGGATGTAATCACACCCATATTGTCAAGGAATTACTGCAAAAATGGAAGTTGCCGATGGTCCTGGAGAACAATGTATTTTTTCACCACGAACCCTGTGAAGCGCCACAACCGGCTCCCGCCACCCTGGTCCATCTGGCGGATATCATAACCAACGGTTTGGGAATCGGTACCAGCGGTGAGCGTTGTGTCCCGCCCCTAGATAATACAGCCTGGGAAAGCCTGGGATTGTCGCCGACCTGTTTTGATGTCGTTGTCAAACAGGCGACCCATCAGTTTTTTGCATTAGAATCAATGTTGGAAATTTAAGGACTCCATGAAAGAAGATAGTCACTTCCATATGGATACCAAAAAACTCCTGGCCCGTATCGATTATTTAGAAGAAAATCGACGGTTTATCCAGAATGTGTTGGAAACGGCCCTGTCGCTGGGCGATTTCCAGGAAAATATCAATAAAGGCTATGGGCCCGAGCTTATATTGCAGGAAGCCGATAAACGAATCAATCGACTCATTCCTTTCGAAGCCAATGCTCATTATATTGTCGACCAGATAAAATCGGATTTCACCTTATCGGTATGCAATGAAGGCCACCTGCGAGCGTACATCAAAGATGAAGTCAACCAAATGATCGAAAAAGGTTATTTTGCCTGGGCGATAAGAGAAAAGCGCGGAGTCTTAATATCATCCAGCGATCACAGCCGGCGCTTTGTCTTGCATGTAATCGCCACCTATTCACGCATTCGGGGCATGTTCATCGGCCTGCTGCCGGATAAAGACCATAAAATACCAGATACTTCGCTAACCCTGTTATCCATTATTTTGCTCAATACCGCCAACGCTTTAGAGAGTCTTGAATTCTATTCATTGCTGCGCAACCAGAATGAAACCCTTGAAAAAAAGGTCGAAGAACGCACCAAGACCTTAGCCAAATATGAGCGCCAGCTTCAACAGGTACTCAAAATTCAGGCGATCGGTACGTTAGCAGGCGGCATTGCCCACGATTTTAACAATATTTTGTTTCCCATCGTCGGGTATACCGAATTGACGATGGATGAAGTTTCCGAAGATAGTGTCGCCCACAAGAATCTTGAAGAAATTCTCAAGGCCGCGAATCGGGCCAAGGATCTGGTCAAGCAAATTCTGACATTCAGCCGCCAGAGTGATCAGGAACGCAAACCGATAAAAATACAAAATATCATCACAGAAGCGC
>JASFTL010000323.1:0-5230 GCA_050053555.1 Desulfobacterales bacterium | reverse complement strand
GCTGGTTCGTTGTGGGGACCGATTATCGGAGCCGGCGTTTTGATTCCCCTTAAAAGCTATCTCAAAGAATGGTTGGGCGCAACAGCCGGTCTGGTTGGAATCGATTTGATCATTTACTCGCTAATCATTATTTTGGTCTCAGCGTTCGAGCCCAGAGGCATATGGGGCATCATCGAAAAGGCACGACGGAGGAAGCGCAAATAATGGCACTATTAGAGGTCATAAGTGTAACCAAGGATTTCGGCGGATTAAGGGCCAACGACGATATTTCCTTCTCTCTGGATAAAGGCGAACTGCTTGGATTGATTGGCCCCAATGGCGCAGGTAAGACCACCCTGTTTAACTGTATATCGGGATTGCACCCGGTGACTTCCGGTGAGATTATCTTTGATGGTGAGGACATTACCGAATTGAAAGCCCATGAGGTCGCCCGGCGCGGACTGGCACGCACCTTTCAGGTTTATATTGCCGCAGGGGATTTGACGGTGGAAGAAAATGTAATGGTGGGTTGTTTTATGCGCACCCGCTCCCGATCCGAAGCCAAATCCCGTGCGAATGAAATCCTAAAATTCATGCAGCTGCAAGATTTACGCGACGATTTGGTCAGTGAACTGACGGTGGCTGCTCAGAAGCGGGTGACAATGGCAACTGCGTTGGGTTCGGACCCCAAGCTGTTGCTGCTCGATGAAGTCGCCGCCGGTTTGAATCCCAGCGAAATAGAGACAATTATGACCAGCATCAGAAGTGTTCACGAGGAAATGGGCGTCACGGTGATGCTGATTGAACATGTCATGGAACTGGTAATGAAAATCAGTGATCGCGTTATTGTACTCGATTATGGTGAAAAAATCGCAGACGGCCAACCGGCCGAAGTCGCCAAAGATTCCAAGGTGATCAAGGCTTATCTGGGAGAACGCTATGTCAAAGCGCATGCACAGGAGATGAGCTGAAATATGAGTCAAACGATTCTCGAAATCGATAATATCAGAGTACGCTACTCCGGCCTTCCGGTGCTTCAAGGCATTTCCTTGAAAGTCGATGCGGGAGAAACCGTATGCGTGCTGGGGTCCAATGGCGCCGGCAAATCAACCCTAATTCGGGCGATAATGGGCACCCAGCCCCCCTTTGAAGGTCGCATTCTTTATAAGGACCGACCCATCCAAAAGCTGAGAACCGAAGAAATTGTGCGCCGGGGTATCGTGTGCGTTCCTGAAGAAAAGATGCTTTTTCGTCCGCTGTCGGTAGAGGAAAACCTTTATTTAGGCGCGTACGTACTGAACGATCCGCACCAAATTCAACAAAATCTCGAGTTGGTTTATAAACTCTTTCCAGCGCTTGAGCAACGCCGCAAACAACCCGCATCTACCCTGTCCGGCGGTGAGCAGCAAATGGTGGCCATCGGCCGCGGCCTGATGTCTCGGCCTCACATTTTGATGCTGGATGAGCCTTCCCTGGGCCTAGCACCTCTTCTGGTAGATGAGGTTCTGGATACCGTCCGGAAACTAAAAGAAGAAGGCCTTACGATCTTGCTGGTCGAACAAAACGTGCGTGAAGCCCTGGATCTCGCTGATCGCGGGTATGTCTTGCAGACCGGCCGCGTTGTCGGTGAAGGCACCGGAAAAGAGCTCCTGGAGAGCGATATGTTTCGAGAAGCTTTCCTGGGAATTTGAGTCGAGTGCCGGCTAGGTTGTCACCGCGGCTTTTATTCGATCTTCCATCTTGAAAAGCGCCCGCCGGGCCGCATCGATTTCGATGGGCTCAAAAAAAATCTCATCTCCAGGCCTAATTTGGCCCAACAAGGGAAGATCGGCAGATATGACTGCACCAATTTTGCGATAACCGCCGGTAACGGTTTCCCCTAAAATGATGATGGGCTTGCCGTCCCCCGGAACCTGAATGGATCCCGAAATAAGACCCTCTGATATGATCGATTCAGCTGTATCGTTTTTTCTTTCAATGAGCGGTCCATTTAATCGGATACCGGTTCGGTCCGACTGGGGTGAAACCGCATAGATCGAATTTGTGAAGATCCGCCTGGCTTGGTCCGTAAAGTCATCATCCTGCGGCCCCCAAACCATTCTCAAGGTCCAAGTGCTGCAATATTTCGGAATCCATTGGGGTAAAACGTGACGGCCGGCAGCTGCTAATTTTAGCTGTGGTGATTCGACCTGCAGCACATCCCCCTTTTGAAGCGGCCGGCCCTCGAAGCCGCCAAAGCCGGCAGAAAGGTTGGTGGACAAGCTGCCCAGCAAAGGCAACAGCTTGAGTTTACCGCCAAATGCCACATAAGCTCGGCAGCCACTTTCAGGACCGGCAAAAGAAAGAATCTCATCTTTCTTCAACACTTGCGAACACCACATATCAAGGGGATGTTGATTCACCTGCGGTCGCAGGTTTGCACCGGTAACGGCGATACAGACATCGCTTAAGGCTTTAAGTCGCAATCCCATCAAGGTGGTTTCTAAACAAGCCTGATCCTCGGGATTATCAACCAGGCGGTTGGCGATCCGCAATGAAAAAGAATCCAGGGCGCCGGAGGGAGGCACGCCATAGCAGCCAAGCCCGAACCGTCCCAGATCCTGGATGGTGGTCTGTAATCCGGGCGAAAGGATTTCAATGCCATTTACGGCCGCCATTCTTCGAACTCCTCTGCCGCAATGGCGCAAAATTTGACCTGATCTCCCATCTCAAGCAGCCAGGGCGGCTTTTTATGAGGATCAAATAATTGCACGGGGGTTCTGCCGATGATTTGCCAGCCGCCCGGGCTGGCGACCGAATAAATCCCCGTCTGCTTTTGAGCGATGCCAACCGAACCTTTGGGGACATGGGTGCGCGGCGTCTTCCGACGGGGTGTGGCAAGCTCATCGGGAACCTCACCCATATAAGGGTAACCCGGCATAAAGCCGATCAGATATACCTGATAGGTCGGCTGGGTATGCAGCCGGATGACGTCCTGCGGGGCCATTTTGTGGTAATCTGCAATCCATTCCAGATCCGGCCCGTCGTTACCACCATATACAACCGGAATTTCAACGGTTCGTGGGTCCGGTAAGCGAGCATGACCCGCGCCATTCCAGATCTCTTTCATCTGTGATTCCAGAGAATCCAACGAAATTAACAGCGGATCATATACGACCATCAATGATCGATAGCTTGGAACGAGATCTTTGATGCCTTTAATGCGGTGGCCCTTTGTTCCAATGTATAGTTCGCGTACCTTTTGGTTGATCTGGGGGTTGATGTGGTCGCCCAGTTCCACTAAAACGGCACGATCTCCCATTATTCGGAATTTGGGTTCAGCGTATAACATAACGGCTCAAGTTGAGGGTATGTGAACATCTTAAGGAGGCTCATAACGAAACTGTTTCACAGAAATGTCGCAGGGGGTGTAATCTCTATACCCTCGTTATGTAGAGATTCTCGGATGTTTCTAACCAGCTCTAAAGCCGCCGGGTTGTCTCCATGCACGCAGATGGTTTCAGCAGCAAGTTCGATTTCGGTACCGTCGATACATGCGACTTTGCCCTCTTTCACCATTTTTAAGACCTTTTCAGCCACCTGTTCATGGTCGTGAATGACAGCACCCGGCAATTTCCGGGAAACCAGAGTCCCATCGGGATTGTAAGCGCGATCGCCGAAAAATTCAAATGCAATGCGTATTCCGTGTCGAACGCCAATCGCCTCCAAATCTTGCCGCCAAGGCCCGGCCATCACAAACAAAATGAGCTCTGAATCGACTGCGGCAATGACTTCGGCGACCGCATCCCATATTTTCATATCCTCAGCCGCCATGTTGTAAAGGGCCCCATGCGGTTTAACATGCTGCAACGCTGTTCCCTGGGCGGTGGCAAAGGCCTGCAGGGCCCCCAACTGATAGGTAACATAATCCTTGATTTCATCCATTGAAGCATCCATTTTCCGCCGCCCGAAACCCATCAAATCCGGAAATCCCGGATGGGCCCCCGCTGCCACGCCATATTCCTTGGCAATTGCAATGGTGCGTTTCATAACGGCAGGATCGCCGGCATGAAAGCCGCAGGCGATATTGGCTGAACTGATTAGCGGAATGATCTTTTCATCCAGCCCCAGCTGATAATTTCCAAAACTCTCACCCACGTCGGAATTCAAATCGATTTTATGAACCGCCATAGCTGTTACCTCCCCGTCAGCTCAATTATATCGTTAAGAAAACAAGCGCTAAACAAGTTTTCTATGCCATAAAAGAAGGGCCATTTCAAAATAAAAAATCATGAACAATTGACATTAAGGTTCTGATCTGATTTTAATGGGCTCTTTCTTTATAAACTGATTGAAACTCCCCGCAATCCGCCTTCGGCAGACAGAGCATTCAGACGAAGGCGAATCAAAAATACAAGAAGGTCGATCCTTCGTGAAACATTTCCCAGAACAATCATCTCTTGATCCCCATCGCTGGATGGTCTTTGGTGGTATTGCGTCAGTCTACTTTTTGGCTTATTTTCATCGGGTTTCCACATCCGTTGTTGCCCCGGATTTAATTGCCGTTTTTCAAACCAGTGCGATTGCCCTGGGCATCATGTCCTCCATGTATTTTTATACCTATGCGCTTGGGCAACCACTGGTGGGTTATCTGGCAGATCGTCTGGGGCCGCGCAGAGTCATCGGATTTTGGACGTTGCTGGCTGCTTTGGGATGTATTCTTTTTGGAATCGCGCCTTCGATAATCTGGGCTGCGATCGGACGCGGTCTTATCGGCTTTGGAGTGGGTGGCGTTTACGTTCCGGCGTTAAAAGCGTTTTCGCAATGGTTCCGGCCAGAGAAATTTACGACGATGACAGGCTTGCTGATCGCCATCGGTAATGCGGGCGCCATCGTGGCCACTACTCCGCTGGCCTGGTCTTCAAAAACCTGGGGTTGGCGCACCAGCTTTTTTTTAATCGCCATTATTACCCTTTTGCTTGCCCTTTTTGTTCTGCTGTGCACCCGCGACTTTAAACCGGCCCTTCAAAATGATGCCGCTCTCCATGGCCCAACCGTCAGAGAATTTACAGATTACCGGGGCAATATCCGTTTAATATTGACCTCCATTCAATTTTGGACGTTGGTCATTACTTTTTTTGGCATCTATGGGATTTTTTTAACGCTCCAGGGCCTGTGGGCCACTCCTTACCTGATGTCAGTGCTTCAAATCGATGGTTTGCATGCCAGCCAGCTGAACATGCTACTGCCGGTGGGCTTTATGGTAGGCGCG
>JASFTL010000322.1:0-5238 GCA_050053555.1 Desulfobacterales bacterium | reverse complement strand
ATGAGTGCGGTTATGTGAGCCAGCCACCACCCGCAGAGCGCCTGGCTTGGTTTTTTCCCGTCTAAATCCTTGAGGATATATCAACATACCGCCGGCAACATAAAAACCTTGACCTGCTTTCTATCGATGCTTATCCTAAATTTCAACCTCAGCTTAGCTGCTGCATTTATTGCAAAATCGCATACGTGCCTCGGCTTCCGGTTTAAGAGCTGAATTTCAAATTTCAATCTGCAGGAGGTAATCATCATGATATCCTCCAACAAAAGTTCTGAACGATGCGATACGACGTGTCGTATGATTAGGCTTCTTGAACAATTATCAATTAAAGAACAACGCGCACTAGCCAGATTGCTCAACGATTGGGAAAAAAGAGAACAAAGACATCATCCGCGTATCCGCTGCTCGATAATTACCGAATATCGTGCCCTTGACTATATCCACAAGGATACCATCAAGAATATCAGCCTGGGCGGAGCCTATATCGACAGCTCACGACGCTTTCCGCCTAACCTCGAAATCGACCAAAGCTTCTTTTTTCCGAATTTTGAAATTCCAATTCATTTTAGAAGTCAAATCGTCTGGACCGGCCCCAGCGGGTTTGGTGTCCAATTTGAACCAACTGAAGGCCGGAAATAAAGACTTTTTCAATTCTAAGGGTAACTGGCGGGCGACCTGAACACCAAACAGGCAGAGTGAGCATCACTCTGCCTGTTTTTAAATTCAAAAAGGTAGGCATCTCTCGTTAGGCCGTCGAAGCTGCCTCCGGTGTTTTAACTTCCATCCGGCAAACGATATATTCCCGGATTCGATTGCCGTCCACCTCGTTGACCGTGATCCGAAAGCCTCCAAGCAAAAACTCTTCCTGTTCCCGGGGGATCCTGCCGATCTGGTTCAGAACATAGCCGGAAAAGGTGTCATATTCTTTTGAATCAGGAATATTCATGGGTATATTATCGTTGAGCTCATCGATTTCGGTTTTGCCCAGAACCCGCCATTCATCTTTTTTGAGCTTTACAATATTCGGCTCGAATTGGTCGGTTTCATCAACAATCTCTCCGACGATCTCTTCGAGGGCGTCCTCAAGCGTTATCAATCCGGAAATGCCGCCATGCTCGTCGACAACGATCGCGATGTGCTGTTTTCGCTTTTTAAATTGCTGAAGCAAATTATCCAGCTTTTTGTTTTCAGGCACAAAATAAGGTTCGCGCATGATTTTACGCAAATCTACCGCTTCCTCGGAGGTGGCCTGGTGCATGAGCAGATCTTTGAGGTTTAAAATACCCACCACATGATCGATATCTCCCTCGATGACCGGAATTCGCGTAAAACCGGATTTCACAATTTCCTCCAGCCTAAATCCCTCATTCACATCGATGACAAACATATCGGCCCGCGGTGTCATGATTTCCGAAGCATTGGTGTCATCAAATTCGAAAATGTTGTGAATAAGTCTCCTTTCTTCCTCTTTGATTTCGCCCTCTTCTTCAACCACCTCAACAAAGGTCATCAATTCTTCTTCGGTGACCACCGGTTTTTTTTGTATTTTCCCGGTCATCTTAGGGATGAAATTCAAAAAAACAATAATGGGCGTAAAGAGAACCGATAGCCAGTATAACGGGAAAATGACCAGGTGTGCGATCAGGATGTTGTTTCGCGTGGCAATCGATTTGGGAAAGATTTCGCCAAAAATCAAAATGAGAAAGGTCATAATACCGGTGGCGATGCCTACCGCATTGCTCGAAACGAGACCGATCGTGATGGCGGTTGCCATTGCTGATGCGCCGACGTTAACAATATTATTGCCAATAAGAATCGTCGCAAGAAGCCGGTGAGGATCGTCCTTCATTTTCTTTATCAGCCTGTTGGTCGGCCCTTTTTGTTTGGCAAGATGAATCGCCTTGGCTTTGCTGATGGAAAACAGGGCGGTTTCAGCGGATGAGAAAAATCCGGAAAGCAAAAGCAAGACTATCAGAACAACGACTTGATCAATTACCATAATTGATTTTAGTTGCAGCCTCCTGATAAAGAGCGATACTTTCGCATTTTCAGCAAAATGCGGATCAGCTCATATGAAAGGGGTTTAAGTCTTGCAGAAGAGAATTGCATGCTGTTTGTATCACGCGTATTTATATTGTGCACCCCAATATGATCATTTAATATAATGATATTCGATGAATGTGTCAATTAATTTGAATAAGCGGTTGGCGGTTATACCAACGCAGGGCGCCGGCGTTGACGTTTTGTGCTAAATCCAATTAAGAAGCCAATAATGAGTACTCCGGAGCCGGAGAGAAACCATTTTATGTAAGTGCCCATTTCCAGCTTGGTGAGCTGCTCTTCAAGCTTTTCGACCTTCGCGCTTTGCTCGGCCAGCTGTGATGCGGCATCTTTATATTTGGATTTCAGGTTCAAAAATTCAGCGGCCTCTGCTTTTAAGGTCTCGTAGTCCGAGCGCGCTTTTTCCGCTTGTTTCTGATTGGCTTTAAACTGGGTTTCGAGTTTCTTATTTTCCGCTTTCAGCTTGTTGTTTTCTTCCAATAAGGCGGCGGCTTGAGTCATCAAATTCTTATGCTTGGCCTGCAGGCGATCGAGCTTGATGTTGCTGGTTTCATCGGGCGTTAGATAACGGCTTAAAACCCAGCCCTCTTTATCGTTGGGAAGCTGCACTCTAGACCATTCTTGTCCGGATTCGAAAACCTCCACCTGCTGCCCGGATTCGATTACCGCCAGAATTTTGTTTTCGGTACTCGGCCCGGTTCGCAGCGTTAATTTAAGAATATCAGAGACATACATGGTTTCTGCATGGGCGGCACTAAAAAACAGACAAAATATCAGCGACAACCCCAGAGATCCGAGTGGTTTGAACAAAGAATTCATGAGAGGCCCTTTCCGAACGTTTTTTATGTTCAATTTAGGATTAAATGATCAGATCCACAATTAAAACATGCGAATTTCAGTTTTATTTTACAACATTCTGTTAAATTAGTAAATTCTCATAATAACGCCTTTAAAAATATTGACAGATGTGTTATTTTTTTATTAGATAACATCTATTAATCTAATATTATTAATCATTTTCCAAATCAGGGTGGTGTTCCTGTATGATCGCCTATGATTTACAATGTGTGAACGGCCATGCCTTTGAAGGCTGGTTTGAAGATAGCGATGCCTATCAGAACCAGAAAGAAAAGGGCTTGATTGCCTGCCCGGTCTGCAATGAGACCCAGGTGTCCAGGATACCATCCACTTTTGCGATCAAGTCCAGACCGTTACCCAGCGGCGCTTCATTGAAGGAGAAAAATCTGAAAAAGATTGGCAAGGAAATCGTTGAATTTGTTGAGAAAAATTTTGATGATGTTGGATGTGATTTTGCCAAAGAAGCGTTGAAAATGCATTATGGGGTGGAAGAGCCCCGCAACATCCGAGGTGTCAGTACCAAAGAAGAAGAAAAAATGTTAAAAGAAGAGGGTATCGATTTTGTTAAAATTCCCATGCCGGCACCCCCAGAGACGGATGCCTAGTTCCTTCCTGTCAAATTTACCCATCAGGCTGTATCTCAGATAAGATCTCTCCGAATTCAACCGTTTTCACCCCAAAAAACGGGCTGCGGCTTCGGCGATCTCAAGGATGTAGGTTGGAAAAATTCCAATCACAACCATGGCGATCATTAATAGTGCGGCGAGCACTTTGACTGGCAGGGATAGCCGCAGCTTAGGCAATGCTTTCTCCGGTTTCAGAAGATAGGCCGCTTTTATGATCAACAGGTAATAATAGAGGGAAATGACGACATTAATCATGGCGATGAGCACTAGAGTGAAATAACCCTGCTTCATAGCAGCCAAAAAAACGAAAAGCTTGGCGGTGAATCCGATGGTGGGCGGAATACCGGCGAGGCTAAAAATGGATACCATCAATGCCATTGCTAATAGCGGAGAGCGCTGATGCAGACCTGCCAGTTGATCTAGCTGCAGGTTGCGGTCATCATCAGCGACCCTAACCAACACCAGAAATGCGGTGAATTTCATCACCAATAATGCCAGCGCATAAAAAATAACCCCACTATAGCCCGCCTGACTCATACTCAATATTCCGATCAGCACATAACCGGCATGGGCGATTGTTGAATAAGCCAGAAGCCGTTTCATGTCCTTTTGTACGATAGCCGCCAGGTTGCCGACGGTCATCGAAACAATTGAAAGCATCACCAGAACGTGTACCAGATAATTGCTGGCCGCAGCGGTGCCGGTTAAGGCAATCATTCGTATCAGAAGAGCGATGGCTGCGACTTTGGAAGCAGTCGCGATATAAGCGGTGACTTGATTTGCAGCCCCCTGGTACACATCTGGTGCCCACAAATGAAACGGAAAAACAGCGAGCTTAAAAAAGAACCCGCTGAGGGTCAGCAATAGACCGATGACCACAGCGGGCTTGTCGATGACGCCGGGAAGCACCTTCATCATGTCATTGACATAAGTCGCCTGGGTGGTACCGTAGAGTAACGCCAGGCCAAAAAGCATCACGGCCGAAGCGGCGATTCCGATCAGAAAATATTTAATGCCGGCTTCGAGGCCCATATTTTTGCCTTTCCTTAAAGTCACCAGTATGTATAGCGAATAGCTGGATAGCTCTAAAGAAACATAGATGGCGAGCAGGTGAACGCTACTGACCAGCATCATCATGGCCAGGGTGCAGATAAATAACAGAAGATAAAAGTCTGGATGGTGTTTGTCTTTGATCGCGGTTAGATTCGGGCACAGACAAACAACCAGAAAAAGCCCCAAGGACAGCAATACCTTAAATATCTGGGAGAACAAATTAATCTGATAGGTGTTAAAAAAAAGAAGCCCCTCTGATTTGACCGTGATCAGACACAGCGCCACCCCGGCAGCCGCCATAAGAAGAGCGCTGAAATAATTGCGCCTGGATTTTGTGCGCGGCATCATAGACAGGACCAGAAACCACAGACTCACTATTAGGTAGTAGATTTCGGGACTGAAGATCATCCAGGTCATCATGGCAATCCGCTGATAAATGGAATCGAAGCCGTCTCGATCAGGTCAAACAACAGAGACGGATAAAGTCCGAAAAACACCAGAACCGCCACCAGAATCATGCGGGGCACCCCCAGACGAAACGGCACATCGGGCAGCCGCTCATATTGCTCATTTTTAGGACCATAACAGGTTTTTTGCACGACCCGCAGCATAAACAGCGCACTGATCACCAGCGCGATGATGG